>JAISRV010000371.1 GCA_031273445.1 Candidatus Adiutrix sp.
GGAGCTAATGGACCCGGTAATTCTCTCACGGCTTCAATTCGCCCTGGCCACTTTTTTTCACTTTCTCTATGTGCCCCTGACTTTGGGGCTGGCTTTCTTCATCGCCGTCATGGAGACGCGCTACGTGCGCACGGGCAATGAAATGTTCAAAGCCCAGGCCAAATTCTGGGGCCGCATTTTCCTGATCAACTTCGCCCTCGGCGTGGTCACGGGCATCACGCTGGAGTTTCAGTTCGGCACCAACTGGGCTGAATATTCCAAAAAAGTGGGGGATATTTTCGGCTCGCTTCTGGCCATCGAAGCCACGGCCGCCTTTTTCCTGGAATCGACCTTCATCGCCGTCTGGGTCTTCGGCTGGGAAAAAATACCGAAAAAAATCCACCTTATGTCCATCTGGTTCGTCTCCGGCTCGGGCATCATGAGCGCCTTGTGGATTCTTCTGGCCAACGGCTTCATGCAAAACCCGGTGGGCTACGCCGTCTCGCCCGACGGCCGCCTGGTTCTGGACAGCTTCCTGGCCGTCGTGACCAACCCTTACGGCTGGAGCATGTTCATCCACACCGTCTTCGGGGCCATGATCCTGTGCGGCTTTCTGGTCATGGGCGTTTCGGCCTGGCATCTGTTCCTCCGCCGCGAGGTCGAATTTTTTCATGCCTCCTTCAAACTCGGGCTTTGCTTCGCGCTGACCTTCTCCGTTCTCGCGGCCGTCTCCGGCCACCAGTTGGGTCAGGTTACGGCCAAATATCAGCCCAGCAAACTCGCGGCCATGGAATCTCTGTGGGAGTCAGGCGAAAACGTGCCCATGCGCCTTCTGATCATACCGCCTTTCGACTCCGACACCGAAGAAAACCTGGTGGAGGCCTTCGCCCTGCCCGGCTTCATGAGCTTTCTGGCCACCAATCATTTCAGCGGCGAAAAAAGCTATCTCAAAGGTTTGAAATACTTTAAAAAAGAAGACCGTCCGCCGATTTGGCCGGTTTATCTGTCTTTCAGGCTGATGGTTGGCCTGGGCACGCTTTTCGTCGCCGTCAGCCTTTTGACCGCCCTCATCCGCGGACATATTCCGCGTCTGAGATACACGCTGCTCCTCTACGTGCTCATGATCCCCCTACCTTACGCGGCCCTGCAGCTGGGCTGGGTGGTGACGGAGGTGGGGCGCCAGCCTTGGGTGGTCAACCAGATTCTGCGCACCTCCATGGCCGGCAGCCCAGTGGACTGGTATCAGATCGCCGGCTCTCTGGCGGTCATGGGCGCGGTCTACACGCTCCTGACCATCGTCGGCTTTATTTTGATGGGCCGGGCGGCGCTCACGCCTCCGGCCGCATACGCGGCGAAATGAAATTCAGCCGGGCCTGAAACAGCCGGCGCGGGCCGGCCGGGACGCCCCGGACTTAAACCCCGGGGCCATCACAAAGGGGAACAACGATGGAAGCATATTTGGGAGATATCTGGTTTATTCTCTGGGGTCTTTTGTGGGGCATCTATTTCGCCCTCGACGGCTACGACTTCGGCATCGGCATGCTCCTGCCGGTCATCGGCATGGGCACGGAAAAAGAACGCGCCACCGTCTATCAGGTGACCGGCCCCTTCTGGGACGGCAACGAAGTCTGGCTGATCACCGCCGGCGGCGTGACCTTCGCGGCCTTTCCGCTGGCCTACGCGGTGCTTTTTTCCAGCCTCTACACGCCGCTGATGCTCCTGCTGCTGGCGCTGATCATGCGCGGGGTGGCCGCCGAGTTCCGCCACCAGTGGTCCAACCGCCACTGGAACCTTTTCTGGGACCTGGTCATGGCCGGAACCGGCTTTCTGGCCGCCCTGCTCCTAGGCGTGGCCTTTTCCAACATTTTCCGGGGCCTGCCCCTGAACGCGCAACACCTGTTCCAGGGCAACATCCTGAACCTGCTCCACCCCTACGCTCTTCTGGGCGGAGTTCTGTTCGTCCTGATGTTCGTCCTGCACGGGGCCGCCTACCTCTCCTGGCGCGTGGTCGGCGACCTCTCCCAAAAGGCCGCCCTGACGGCTAAACTCGTCTGGCCGGTCTTCTTTCTCTCTTTTCTGCTCTATGTGGTTCTGACCTTCTTCTGGGCCGGCCTGTACGTCAACTATTTCAAGGCCCCGCTGCTGCTGGTCCTGCCGGTGGCCTGCCTGGCCTCCTTTCTAATGTCGGGCCACGCCCTCTACCGCAAAAAAGACTGCGGCTCAACCTGTCTCTATCTGGGCCTGGGCATCATCACCCTGGCCCTGACCGGCGTCATGGGCATATATCCCAACCTTTTGCCTTCCCGCCTGGACCCGGCCGGGGCGGTGACCATCGCCAACGGCGCCTCCAGCCCCAAAACGCTTTTGATCATGCTGGTGGTGGCCTTGATTTTCGTGCCCATCGTCATTGCCTATCAATGGTGGACCCACAAGACGCTGGCCGAAAAAATAAATTCAGAATACTGACGCCCGCGAAAACGCGCCCTAAAACGCCGCCCCGCAAGCCCAAGCCGAGGGCGGCGTTTCGTTTTCAAACCTCTATGGGGCAACAAGATGTCACCGCACTGATCCGTGGGCGAAGGCATGAAGTTCTGTCCGAGAGCCAGATGCGGGAAATCCGCACGTCACAGAGCGGGACGTGGGAACCGAGCCAATAGCCGCCGCGCCACGTCTTGACTCTACTCTGGGTTTTGAGCCGCTTCAATTCCTGTCCCCTCAATGGCTGTTTCCGGCTTTAGCTTTGTCCAAAGCCTCTCTTATGCCCAGGAGTCGCTCCACTTTTTCCGGGCGCGTATCTTCCGGCAGCCCCAGCTTTTTTAAAAGCCCGCTCCTTATTTCCTTAAAATAGGCCTGGCGGTCGAAAGGAGAATTATCAGGGTTTTCCTGCGTCGGTCCGACAGACTTTGGCGTTTTTTCAGTCATATTTCTCCTTTATGTTATCTCAAGCCTACGCCTGGGCCTGGAGTCGGCGCTCCAGGGCCGCCAGAAGACGTTTTTCCACTTCGGACGACTTCAGGCCCGGGTCGCCGGCGGCGGCCAGGCTCAGCTCAAACTGCGCGGACAGTGTTTCGTCCGGCTGGGTCGCTTCCGGATGAGCGGCCAAAAAAGCGCGCAGCACTTTTTCGTCGTTTTCATTCCAGGCGCGCGGCTCGGCCGGGGCCAATTCGAAATTCAATTCCCATGACCGGAGCGGGCCGTCCGACAAAGCGGCCATAAGCCCGGCCGCGTCCCGGCGGAAATGCAAAAGCAAGGGCGACGTTTGCAGCTTTTCCAGTTTTTTCAAGATGGCCGCCGGCGTTTTATCCGGCTGCGGCGGGGTCAGCACCAATATTTCGTTGTCCAGGCCTATGGCCCAGTGGCGTCCGTCGGGAGTCACGGCCATGGCTCTAACGCGCTTGTCGTCGAAAAAATCCGAAGCGGCGACAGGCATAATGCGCCCTGTCTTAGGAAAAATCTGATCCAGGGATCCGTCCTGGCCGGCCACCAGCAGGTAGCGGCTGAAGGGGTCCGGGACGGCCAGGAACGGAAGTCGGCCCTGGCGGCCGGTTTGGCCGACGATTTCCATGGCCGCAGGCGAAAAGAAGTATTCGTCTTCCGGGCCGGCGGCGAAAATCAGGCGCCCGTCCGGATAGGCGGCCAGGGCCGTTAAGGGGCCTTCGCCGGGGGCGCGTATCAAAAGAGGCGCCCCCTTGTCCAGGTAGCCGGGCGAACTGTCCCAGGCCATCAACAGGCCGTCCGCGCCTATGCTGATCAGCTGGCGGCCGTCCGGAGTGACCAAGGCGCCGCGAACCGGGCCGTCATGAGCCGCCATTTCCTTGCGCACGCGGGCAGACTGGGCGTCCACGTCCCAAAGGCGCCCGTTTTCCGTAAACACCGCCGCCATGCTGCCGGAGGGGTTTAAGGTCAGCGCGCAAATGTTCTCGTCAACCTTGACCGCCTCGCCCCTCTGGCTCCAGGAGCCGAATTCGTCTTTTCGGCAAAAGACTATTTTGCGGCCGCGCGCCAAAATCAGGAGGTTTTCCGAAGGCGACATCGCCGCCAGTTCCGGACGCATGGGCAGATGATCTGTGCGGTCTTCGGAGACGCCGACCAAAGCTAGACGCCGGGCCGTCAGATAGAGGCTTTCTTTAAGACGCAACATTTCGCCCTGGCCGCCGGGAGTCAGGGAATGGGAAGTCAGTTCGGTCAGCCGCGCCACGTCGCCCACCGCCGCCGCCGCCTTGATGGCCACCATGAAGGCGGTGGAGTTGCGGGTCATCTCATCGTCCGGCTCTTCCACACGCGACAGCAGAAATGAGGCGACCGGTGGCGGCCCCATGGCCCCCCCGCCGATGGTTTTCATCATCATCCGCAAGCGTCGGCGCAACAGGTGATCAGGCTGCCCGGACGGCGCGGCCAAAGCGCGCCCGGCCTCTTCGTAACGACCGAGTTCCAGCCAGGCTGCCGCCAGCGCCGCCGCCAGATCGTTTCGCTCCGCCTCCAGGCGCGCCGGTTTTCCCAACTCGTCGAGCGATTTTTCAAAATCATCGGCGGACAGGGCTTTTTGCCTGAAAAGGTCCAGCGACTGGTTAAAAAGAGAGGCGGCGTGGTCGGGAGTCAAGGCCAGAGCTTCCCGCCACAGGCGCCCGGCCTCTTGAGGCCTGTCCAGCTCCATTAAAGAGACGGCCTTGTTGTTGAGGCGGTCGGCTGTTTCCGGGATTTCTTTGGGCCGGGGGCGGGCATAGGGGCGGCCTGTGGTTTTTTCATATATTTCAGTCAGGTCGTCAGCCATGCGGCCGGCATCCCGGTGGCGGCCGGCCTCGTTCTCCGAAAGGGCTTTTTTGAAAAAAGCGGCCATCCTGGGGCTCACCGGCACAGCCGTTTTTTCAGACAGATAGTTATCCAGGGCCTGGCCGACCATGCTGCCCATCTCCCAGGGGCGTCGCCCTATGAAGCATTCCAGGGCCGTCAGGGTCAAGGCCCATAAATCGAAACTCGGCCGCGGCCAGGTGCGGCCGTCGGCCGCCTCCGGCGAAAAATATTGATAGGTGCCCATTACTTTGCTGTTGGACAGGCGGGTGGCGGCGTCATCCACATGCAGCGAGGAACTCCCCTTCAGCCGGGCCGCCGAAGCCAGAGCCGCGCCCTGGGCCGGGGAAGGGCGCAGCAGGTTGCGCACCAGGCCGAAATCGCCGATCAGAAGACGCCCGCCCGGCTCCACGAAAAGATTCATGGGCTTTATGTCCAGATGCAGAAGCCCGAGTTCGTGGGCGTATTCCAGCCCGCGGGCCGCCTGAATCATCATGTCGATGATGCGCGCGCCGGCTTCTATGGAGCCGCCGCGGTACAGGCGAGGGATTCGCCCGCCTTCCCAAGGCTGCATCAAGACGCCCAGGGGCCGGCCTTTGATGCATTCAAGGAAAAGGGCCGGGCGCCCCATTATATTCCTGACGAAATGGCAGCTGACCAGATTGGGATGGCGGGCCGGCTTCAGCCAGACATCGGCTTCGCTCCGCAGCATATCCAAAGAGAGGTAGTCGACGGTGGACGGTTTCGGCAGTTTCAAGGCCATGTCTATCTGCCAGGTCAGGTGGCGCACTTTGAAGACCTGACTTAACCCGCCCCGGCCCAGAAAACTGACGACTTCGGCGGAACCGTCTATTATCTGGCCTGGTTTCAGGTTCAGCCAGAGGTTGCCCACCGGAGGCTTCATTTCCGCGTCGCGCGCGGCCGGGTTTAAAAGCCGGGTGGCCGGGGCTTCGGAGGGCGACAGCAAGTGGAATTCACGGCCGCATTTGCGGCAGATCGTGCGCAGACACAGCTCCCCGGGCTTGAGGCGGTAGTTGGTTTTGCAAAAAGGGCAGGCCGCGACCGGGGCGGCGGCTTTCGATGAGTCGTCCTGCTGGAGGTTGCTGCTGGAGTCTGAATTTGACGCGGTCTCTGTCATATGATCGCCTGAAATCTGTATTTTAAATCAAGCGGCCCGGATTCGACGGGGCGCCGTTTTTTTCCCCGCCCGGCTCAGGCTGTTTTTTCGTTGGGCGGCACTGACAGCCCATCCTGCGCCGCGGCCTCCAGGAGGGCCGCTTTCAATTGGGGCGCTTTTTGAAAAACAATGCCGGGGTCGTCGATCAGGGCCTCATCCAGCACGGCGGCCAGATGCGGCGGAAAATCGGGGACAAGCTGGCGCACCTGGCGGGGTTTGTCTTTCATGACCACCTGCCAGGGGTCGCGGGCCGACGGGAATTCGCGCGGATACTCGCCGGTGACCAGCTTGAACAGAGAAGCCGCCGCGGCCC
>JAISRV010000397.1 GCA_031273445.1 Candidatus Adiutrix sp.
TAAGACTTCGGCAAAGGCGTCCCACTTATCACTGTAAAAGAGACAGGCTTTCAGGTGCTTGACTTTGGCGTATAACCGCTTGAAGGTTGTAGCGCTACGACTGCCGAGCACCCAGGCCATAGTTCGCCCTGTAGCACGATCCGCCGCTTTGATGATCCAGCATTTGTTTTTTTTGAACCTATAAAATGCCGCATTTCATCAAACCTTCATTTGATGGATCATTCTACCCCTTTCCTCCATATTTATCTATCTTTATGTGAACACTCTCGCCCATAATACCCCTCATTTGGCGGTATCGAGTTTTCATTGCCGATCTGCCCGGCGCCGTAATGGCGGCGCCGATTTTTCAATATATCGGTATGCTGTTCAAAAAGTTGGATGCAAATGGACTAATTGAGACTACATTGGACGAATAAAAAGCCCAACTCCTTTATTTTATTGAGGAATTGGACTATATTGGACAACATGAAACTATAATTGGTGGAGATGAGGGGGATCGAACCCCTGGCCTCGGCATTGCGAACGCCGCGCTCTCCCAGCTGAGCTACATCCCCACGTCCGATTAACGAATATATTTAGCCTTTTTTAGCCTTTTTGTCAATGGCTATTTTGCGTTGACATGGCTATTTTGCGTTGACAGGCTATTTTGACATAATATTTTTTGACGACATTCATGCTTGCCCGTCATGCGCGCGTTCCGTAAGCGTCAGCGCGAATCGACATTTGCTATTGCATTCCGCGGCGCTCTGGCATAAACTTTGATCATAAAAGTCCGGTTGACCTCATAAAAGTCCGGTTGACCGAAGACCTCATAAACAGACCGTATCCGCCTTCAGCGGGTTTCTTTTTTCGGAGATTTCAAATGGCCAGAGTCGGCATTATCATCGGCAGCGATTCGGATTGGCCGGTCATGGAACCGGGCTATAAGCAACTGCGGGAATTCGGCCTGGAAGTCGAAGTGCTGGCGGCCTCAGCCCACCGCACCCCGGAGAGAGTGCGGGAATTCGCCGCCGGCGCGCGCCGGCGCGGCCTGGAAGTCATCATCGCCGGGGCCGGCGCGGCCGCCCATCTGCCGGGCGTCGTGGCCTCCTTCACCACCCTGCCGGTCATCGGGGTGCCGATAGCCGGCGGCGCCCTGAAAGGCCTCGACGCGCTTTTCAGCATCGTCCAGATGCCCCCGGGCGTTCCCGTGGCCGCCATGGCCGTCGACGGCGGCAAAAACGCCGCCCTTTTCGCCCTCTCCATCCTGGCCCTGGGCGACCAGGCCATAGCCGACCGGCTGGAAGAATTCCGGACCGCCCAGGCCGACGCCGTCAGGGCCAAAGATGAAGTTCTGCAGGCCAGAATAAACGGGCTGGCGCCCTCTGGCTCCAAATAGGCCGGGCCTGGCCCCAACCAGCGGAACCTCTCTGAAAAGAGAGGCTTCAGATAAGGAACCTTAAAATGAAAAAAGGCCGAATGCTCTATGAAGGCAAAGCCAAGCAGGTCTTCGCCGTCGATGATCCCGGGCAGGCGCTGGTTTATTATAAAGACGACGCCACCGCTTTCAACGGCGAAAAAAAAGGCGTCATCAACTCCAAAGGCCTCCTGAACAACGCCATCTCGTCGCTGTTTTTCGAGCTTCTGGAGAAAAACGGCCTGGAGACCCACTTTCTGAAAAAAATCGACGACCGCTCCATGCTGGTGAAAAAACTGGAAATAATTCCCATTGAGGTGGTCGTGCGCAATATCGCCGCCGGCAGCCTGGCCCAGCGCCTGGGCTGGGAGGAAGGGCGCGATCTGGGCCGCCCGGTGGTGGAATTTTATTATAAAGACGACGCGCTGGGCGACCCCCTAATCAACCGTGATCATGTGGCCGTTCTGGGCCTGGCCGCCCCGGCGGAACTGGACGCGCTGGAGGAGCTGGGCCTGAAAGTCAATAAAATTCTGCGTGAATACCTGGCGGCCCGCAACACCCTTTTGGTCGACTTCAAGCTGGAATTCGGCCGGTCCGGAACGTCAGGCGCGGCCGGCGGAAAAATTCTGCTGGGCGACGAGATTTCGCCGGACACCTGCCGTTTCTGGGACGCGGTCAGCCGCGAAAAACTCGACAAAGACCGCTTCCGCCGCGATCTGGGCCGCGTCGAGGAGGCTTATCAGGAAATGTTCAACCGCATCAGCGGCTGACTGACTCAGGCGAAGGCGAATATAATGAAAAAATTTACGGTGAAAGTCACGGTCATGCTGAAAAAAAGCGTGCTTGACCCCCAGGGCGCGGCGGTGGAACGGGCGCTGAAGGCCCACGGCCATCATGAGCCGGTCTCCGTGCGCATAGGCAAGGTGATCGAATTGACCCTGAACGGCGAAAACGCGGCCGCGGCGGAAAAAAAGGCGGCCGAATGGGCCGATTCCTTCCTGGCCAACCCCGTCATGGAGACCTTCGCCCTCAGCGTGGAGGAAAGCGAATGAAGACCGCGGTCATCGTCTTTCCCGGCTCCAACTGCGACCGCGACTGCGGGCGCGGCTGGGCGGCCGTGACCGGGCGCGAGGCCGAATTCGTCTGGCATAAGGAATCGTCCATTGACGACTATGACGTGGTGATTCTGCCGGGCGGCTTTTCCTTCGGCGACTACCTGCGCTGCGGCGCCATCGCCCGCTTTTCCCCGGTCATGGCCGAGGTCGTCCGGCTGGCCGGGCGCGGCAGCCTGATCATAGGCATCTGCAACGGCTTTCAGATTCTGACGGAAGCCCGCCTTCTGCCCGGGGCCCTTCTGCGCAACAAAGGCCTGACCTATATCTGCCGGGACATCCATCTGAAGGTGGAAAACAACCAGACCGCCTTCACTTCCGCCTACGCCGCCGGCCAGGTCATCCGTATGCCCATCGGCCACGGGGAAGGGGGCTTTACCATCAGCCCCCGGGGCCTGGAAGAGCTGCGCGGGCAAAACCGCATCGTCTTTCGCTATTGCCGCGCGGACGGCGCGACGGACGAAGCCGCCGCCCCCAACGGCTCGTTGGACAATATCGCGGGCATCGTTAGCGACCGCGGCAATGTTCTGGGTATGATGCCCCACCCCGAGCGGCTGGCCGAGCCGATTCTGGGCGGCGACGACGGCAAGGGCGTCTTCGAGTCCATCTTCAGGGCGGCGGCCGAAAAGCTGGGAGGCGGAAAGTGACTGAGCGCGTCGACGTCTGGCGTGAACACGGCCTGACGGAAAATGAATATGACCTCATCGTCGGGCTTATGAAGCGTGAGCCGAATTACGATGAACTGGCGCTTTTCGGCGTCATGTGGTCCGAACACTGCAGCTATAAGAACTCGCGCGCGCAATTGAGGAAATTCCCCGTCAAGGGGCCGCAGGTGATTCAGGGCCCCGGGGAAAACGCGGGCGTCGTCTCCCTGGGCGACGGCCTGGGCGCGGCCTTCAAAATGGAAAGCCACAACCACCCTTCGGCCATTGAGCCGTTTCAGGGCGCGGCCACCGGCGTCGGCGGCATCATCCGCGACATCTTCGCCATGGGCGCCCGCCCGGTGGCCTCGCTCAACAGCCTGCGCTTCGGCCGCCTTGATTCCGGCCGCGTCAGGCATCTTTTAAGAGGCGTGACCGCGGGCATCGCCCATTACGGCAACTGCATGGGCATACCCACCGTGGGCGGCGAGGTCTATTTTCATCCCTCCTACCAGGGCAACCCCCTGGTCAACGCCATGTGCGTGGGGCTGGTGGACGAAAACAAAATCTTCAAGGGCGCGGCCGCCGGCGTCGGCAACATCGTCATGGTGGTCGGAGCCCGCACCGGACGCGACGGCATCAAAGGGGCCAGCTTCGCCTCGGAAGAATTGAACGACGACGACCCGGACAAACGCCCCAACGTCCAGGTGGGCGACCCTTTCATGGAAAAGCTGCTGCTGGAAGCCACGCTGGAGATTCTGGAAGGCGGTCTGGCGGTCGGCCTGCAGGACCTGGGCGCGGCCGGCCTGACCTCTTCCGCCTCGGAAATGGCCGGGCGGGCTGGGAACGGCCTTTATATCGACATCGACAAGGTTCCGCTGAGGGAAGAAGGCCTCCTGCCGTGGGAGATCATGCTTTCGGAATCGCAGGAGCGCATGCTCCTGGTGGCCGAGCCGGCCAAAGTCGGGGCCATAACCGCGATCTTCGAGAAATGGGACCTGACCGCCGCCGCCATCGGCGAAGTCACCGGCGACGGCCATTTCACCGTGCGGCGCGGCTCAAAGGTGCTGGCTTCGGTTCCGGCCGGCCTTCTGACCGACAAGGCCCCCGTGAACATTCGGCCGCTGGCGGAGCCGGCCTATTTCCGCGAAAAGAAAAAAGCCGACCTCAGCCCGGCGGTGAACTACGGCGACTGGACGGGGCTGCTGAAAAAGCTGCTGGGCTCCCCCAACCTCTGTTCCCGCCGCTGGGTTTATGAACAATACGACCACATGGTGGGCCTGAACACGGTCATCCGCCCCGGCGGCGACGCGGCGGTCCTGAGGCTGCCGGACAGCGGCAAAGGCCTGGCCCTGGCCTGCGACTGCAACAGCCGCTATGTCTTTCTCGACCCCTGGCGCGGCGGGGCCATCGCCGTGGCCGAAGCCGCCCGCAACGTGGCCTGCGTCGGGGCCCGGCCGCTGGCGCTCACCAACTGCCTCAATTTCGGCAACCCTGAAAACCCGGAGATATATTGGCAGTTCGTTCAGGCCACCGACGGTCTGGCCGCCGCCGCCCTGCGTCTGGGCGCCCCGGTGACCGGCGGCAACGTCAGTTTCTATAACGAATACAACGGCCAGGCTGTTTACCCGACCCCGACCATCGGCATGGTCGGGCTGTTGGAAAATATCGAAGACCGCCTGACTTCCGGGTTCAAAAAAACAGACGACCTGGTCATGCTCGTCGGCGAAAGCGGCGAGGACCTCGGCGCCTCCGAGGTTCACTTCCTTCTGACCGGCCGCGACGAAGGGCCCGTGCCCTATCTTGACCTGGACCGCGCCGCCCGTCTCAACGACTTTCTGACGGAGGCGGCCCGGGCCCGTCTTCTGAATTCGGCCCATGACTGCGCCGAAGGCGGCTTGGCCGTGACCCTGTGCGAATCGGCTTTCGCCGGCGGCCTCGGCGCGGCCCTCAAGTGGGCCGGCGACATTTCCGCCGCCGCCGCCTTTTTCGGCGAGAGTCAGTCGCGCGTCGTCGTTTCCTTCAGCCCTGACCGCGCGGCGCGGGTGGAAGAGCTGGCCAAAAAGCACGATCTGCCCTTCACCGCGCTCGGCCGGGTCGGCGGCCGGAAAATATCCTTGAATTATAACGGCGAAATGATCGAAGCCGGGCTGGACGAATTGTTCGGCCCCTGGGAAAACAACCTGGCCGAGGCGGTTCAACTGCCCTGACCGGAGGCGCCGGCCCCGGCTCTGAAGCAGCCCCGGAAACGGCCCTGAAAGACGACCTGGCTTATTATGGAAAAACGCGGCTTCTTGGGCGGATATGGCGAGCCTGACCGGGCCTGGCGCGAAGAGTGCGGCGTCGTCGGCGTCTGGGCGCCGGGCGAAGACGTGGTCGGCCTGGCTTACCTGGGCCTCTTCGCCCTTCAGCATCGCGGCCAGGAAAGCGCCGGCCTCGCGGTCACCAACGGCCTTCATATCGACGTGGAAAAAGGCATGGGTCTGATGCGCGAAGCCTTCAAAAACCGCCTGCCGACCCTGGCCGGCCACTCGGCCATAGGCCACGTGCGCTATTCCACCCGGGGCGGCAGCCTGTTCACCAATATTCAACCTATTTTCGCCTACTTTTCCGGCGGCTTTCTCAGCCTGGGCCATAACGGCAGCCTGACCAACGCCCGCGCTCTGCGCCGGGAGCTGGAGTCGCAGGGCTGCATCTTCCAGACCACCACCGACACCGAAGCCATTCTCAACCTCATCGCCCGGGCCCCCGAAAACGACATCGAAGACAAGATCGAAGCCAGCCTGAAACGGGTGGAAGGGGCCTACTGCCTGACCATCATGACCGGCGACAAACTGATCGGGGTGCGCGATCCGCGCGGCTTCAGGCCCCTGTGTCTGGGCAAAACGGCTTCCGGCGGTTTTGTCCTGGCCTCCGAAACCTGCGCCCTGGACGCCGTGCGGGCCGAATTCATCCGCGACATTGAGCCGGGAGAAATGCTCGTCATTGATAAAGACGGCCCGCGTTCACGCCGGATCAATCATCGCCCCCGGCTGTCTTTGTGCGTTTTCGAATACATTTATTTCGCCCGGCCCGACAGCGTCTTTGACGGCCTGTCCATCTGGCAGGCCCGCCATCGCATGGGCCGCCAACTGGCCCGCGAATTCAAAGTCTCCGCCGACATCGTCGCCCCGGTGCCCGACACCGGCCTGGCCGCGGCCCTGGGCTTCAGCGCCGAAAGCGGCCTGCCCTATGTCGAAGGCCTCATCAAAAACCGCTACGTCGGCCGCACCTTCATCCTTCCCGACCAGGACAAAAGAGCGGCCACGGTCGAAATGAAACTCAACCCCATACGGGCCAACCTCGAAGGCAAACGCGTCGTTCTGGTCGATGATTCATTGGTGCGCGGCACCACCAGCGCCAGAATCGTCTCCCTCATTCGCCGGGCCGGGGCCCGGGAAGTGCATATGTGCATTTCTTCTCCCCCCATCCTCGCCCCCTGCTATTACGGCATTGACACTTCCGTGCGCGACGAACTGATCGCTTCCGTAAAAAGCGTGGACGAGATAAAACGCTTTCTCGGCGCCGACGGCCTCCACTATCTCTCCCCGGCCGGCCTTCTGGAAGCCGTCTTCGACCGCGAAAAAAAACGCATGTGCACCGCCTGCTTCACCGGCGAATACCCCACCGCCACCGACGATGTCGCCGGCGAACCCAAGGATGGATGAAAGGCGACCAATGACTTCAGAAACGGGCAAAAAATTTTCCTACCGTGACGCCGGCGTGGACATCGACGCCGGCGCCCGGTCGGTGGAGGCCATCAGGGCGGCCGTGCGTTCCACCTATCGGCCGGAAGTCATCGGCGATCTGGGCGGCTTTGGCGGACTTTTCGCGCTCGACGTGGCCAGATACAAAAACCCCGTTCTCGTCTCCGGCGCCGACGGCGTCGGCACCAAACTGAAAATAGCCTTCATGACCGGGCGTCACGACACCATAGGGCGCGACGTGGTGGCCATGTGCGTCAACGACGTGTTGACCCAGGGGGCGGAGCCGCTGTTTTTTCTTGACTATCTGGCCGTCGGGAAGCTTGAGCCTCTGGCGGTCAGGGAAATAGTCGGCGGCGTGGCCGACGGTTGCCGTGAATCCGGCTGCGCGCTCATCGGCGGAGAAACGGCGGAAATGTCCGGTTTTTACGCGCCCGGGGAATACGATATCGCCGGCTTCTGCGTGGGCGCGGCCGAGCGGGACGAACTTCTTCCGGCGGCGAACATCACGGCGGGCGACGCGCTTTTGGGCCTGGCTTCAAGCGGCCTTCATTCCAACGGCTTTTCCCTGGCGCGGAAAATCTGCTTCGACCACATGCGCTTCAAAGTCGACGATTATATAGACGACCTGGGCCGCACCCTGGGCGAGGAGCTGTTGATTCCCACCCGTCTTTACCCGAAGCCGGTTTTGCCGCTTTTGCAAAAATTCGGGGTCAAGGCCATGGTTCACGTCACCGGCGGCGGTTTTCAGGAAAACCTGCCGCGTATTCTGCCGGAAACCCTGAGCGCCAGGGTGGACTGTTCGGCCTGGACGCCGCCGCCCATATTCAAACTGCTTCAGAAATGGGGCCGGGTCGAGACCCTGGAAATGTTCCGCACCTTCAACATGGGCCTGGGGTTGGTCATGGTTCTGCCTGAAAGCGAAGCGGCCGCGGCCGCGGCCTCGCTCGCGGCGGCCGGGGAAACGGTTTTTCACATAGGCCGCCTGGTTTCCGGCGACCGCCGGGCGATTCTGGAGAACTTAAAATGAAGCCCTTACGTCTGGGCGTTCTGGTTTCGGGGCGCGGCAGCAACCTTAAGGCCATTCTGGATGAAATCGAGGCCGGCCGCCTGGCGGCTGAAGCGGCTCTGGTCATCAGCGACAACCCCGAGGCCGGCGCCGTAAAGCTGGCGGAAGGCCGGGGGATCTCCTCTGTGGTGGTTGAACGCACGGCTTTTCGCGAAAAAGACGCTTTTGAAAGCGCCCTGGTTTCACTGCTGGAAAGCCGCCAAGTGGAACTGGTCGTCCTGGCCGGGTTCATGCGCGTCCTCGGCCGCCGCTTCATCGAAGAGGCCCCGGGCCGCGTCATCAACATCCACCCTTCGCTCCTGCCTTCTTTCCCCGGCCTCAAGGCCCAGAAGCAGGCCCTGGATCACGGCGTCAAGATCAGCGGCTGCACCGTTCACTTCGTCAACGAAATCATGGACGGCGGCCGCATCATCGCCCAGGCGGCGGTTCCGGTTCACCCCGACGACACTGAGGAAACCTTGAGCGCCCGTATTCTGGCCGAGGAACACCGCCTCCTGCCCCGGGTGATCGGCTGGATCGCCGAAGCGCTGAGAGCCCCGGATCAGAAACAAT
>JAISRV010000089.1 GCA_031273445.1 Candidatus Adiutrix sp.
ATGGTGCTGCTCCACGGGGGCGGCTGGAAGTTCGGCAATGCCGACGCCTACCACGAGTGGGGCCTGGCCCTGGCCGGGCGCGGCGTCTGCGCCATGAGCATCAATTACCGGCTTTCCACCCCCTGGTATAACGGCTGGCCCGGCGCCCTGGAGGATGTGGACGCGGCCACCGGTTTTTTAGTCGCCAAGGCCCACGAATGGGACCTGGACCCCTACCGCATGGGCTTCATGGGCGATTCCTCCGGGGCTCATCTGAGTTTCATGGCCGCCATGCGCCATGAGTTCGCCAGCCTGAAAATTCAGCTTATCGTCGGCGCCTACGGCGTTTACGACGTGGGCGCCTGGGGAGAATACGCTCAGAAAAAATGGGATCAGCAGCCCAACGTCACCGTCAACCTGGTGGGGAGACCCCTTCAGGACGCGGAAGCCTATAAGGCGGCCTCGCCCTGGCACGTCATCGACCGCTATCTGGAGGACAACCCCCTCTTCAACCCGGAGGTGTTTCTGCTCTGGGGCGAGCAGGACAATTTCGTGCCCTGCGCCTCCCAGTCCGTGCCCTTCGCCGAAAAACTGAAAAAGACCCGCCTGAAGGTCGAAACCCTGGCCCTGCCGGACGCCGCCCACCTCTGGTTCCCCCGGGACATCACTTCGGGCGAGATCAACGAGCTGGACAAATATCCGCTGTCGGCGGTCGCCCCGAAAGTGCTTGATTTCATCGACCGGGTTTTCGCCAAACCCCGCTTCACCCAGCCCAGCTATTCCGGCGGCTATGAAAACAGCGCGGCCTTCCGCCGCACCCGCTTCAAGGACGGCGACCCCCTGAAAGCGGTTTACGGCTATAAAGCCCCGCAGGAAAAATAGCCGCCGCCCTTTTTGCCGACTTCCGGCTTCCCGCCCCGCACAGGGGCGGGCCGGCCTCCCGTGCGGTTAGAGAAGGTCAAGTCCCAAAACGGGATCGCCTGAACTGACCGCACAGGAAGCCAGTCGCTGAAAGCGTTTCCGGCTTTTAACCCATTGGAGATAAAAATGTCCGTCAAGGGCGTTTTAAGTTTTGGAGGCCTCATTATGTTAATACCGCTTCATTCCCCGGCCAAAGGCAAATTAAGGGTCATCGGCTATGCTTCCGGTTCCGGCGACACGCTGTGGGCGGCTCTGGAAAGACAGAGAGCCATGGCCGGCCTGGAGGACGGCTGCCCCTTTGAAATAACGGCCCTCTTCACCAGCAACCCGGCGGCCGGGTGCGTTCGGAAGGCCGCGGAATACGGCCTGCCTTGCGTCAGTCTGGACATTAAGGCTTTTTATGCCGAAAGGGGCCGGCCCCTGACCGACCGGGAGATCCGGAAGGAATTCGACTTGAAGGCCCTGGGCCTCCTTGAAGAGTTTCAGGCCGACGTCATTCTTCTGGCCGGCTACGTCTGGGCCACCACCGACGCCCTTTTGGACCGCTATATGCTCATTAACGTCCACCCCGCCGACCTGTCGGCGGTTCGCGACGGGCGGCGGGTTTACGCCGGGGGCGACGGCGTGGGCGACGCGCTGAGGGACCGGGCCGCGTATTTGCGCTCCTCGGCTCACCTGGCCACCCGGAAGCTCGACGCCGGGCCGCTTTTGCTGCTTTCGGAAAAAGTTCCCGTCGCCTATCCGCTGGAGGCCGATTTCGAGGCGGCTAAAAAGCATTACCTCAAGCTGGTCAATGAGCAGAGCCGCAAAGTCGGCGCCCGGGTTTTGCTGGAAACGGCCCTCGGCCATCTGGCCGCCGACGCCGACGGCCGGATTTACTGGCGGGGCCAGGCCGCGCCCCGCGGCCTTGAGATTGAGGATTGGCGGGAAAACCAGCCGTTGTATGAGAGAAAGACGGAAATGCTGCTGAACCCTTCTTCGGTGGCGGTGATCGGGGCTTCGGCCAAAGGCGGCCTGGGGCAGGCGGTGGTCGGCAACATTCTGGCCGACCGCTTTCAGGGCCAGGTTTACGCCGTCAACGTCAAAGGCGAAGACGTTCTGGGGGCCAGGGGCTACGCCTCGGTTCTGGACATACCTGGGGCGGTAGACCTGGCCGTGATCACCGTGCCTTCCAAAGCGGCCCTTGAGGTCGCGGAAGAATGCGGCCGCAAGGGGGTCAAGGCCGTGATCTGCATCACCGCCGGCTTTAAGGAAGTCGGCGGGGCGGGGCTGGAAAATGAGGAAAAACTGCGGGCCATCGTCAACCGCTACAATATGCGCCTGATCGGGCCCAACTGCATGGGGCTGGTCAACGCCGCCGCCAGCCTCAACGCCACCATGCTGACCAATCATATTGAGAAAGGCCATGTGGCTCTGGTCACCCAGAGCGGCGCCCTGGGCGCGGCGCTGCTGGACTCGGCCGAGGCCGTCGGCCTGGGTTTTTCCGTCATCGTCTCCCTGGGCAACCAGATGGACGTCAAGGCCGCCGACCTGTTGCCCTTTCTGGAGGCCGACCCGGAGACCAGGGTCATCATCTTCTATCTGGAGAGCATTCTGGAGCCGGCTAAATTCTGCCGGACGGCCGCGCGGATGAAAACGCCGATTCTGCTTTTAAAATCCGGCAAGACCGCTTTCGGGGCCAGCGCGGCCACTTCCCACACCGGCAGCCTGGCCGGGAACGACAGCGTGGTCGAGGCCCTGGTGGAGAAAGCCGGCCTTCTCCGCATGAATTCAGTGGAAGACTGCCAGCTGGCGGCCCTGGCCCTTTCCGCCATGCCGGCGGCGGCCGGCCGGCGGGTCGGGCTCCTGACCAACGCCGGCGGCCCGGGCATTCTCATTTCCGACGCCCTTTTTGAGGCCGGCTTTGAAATGCCGGCGGCCCCGGAAGAGCTGCAAAAGTTTCTGGCCGCCCAGCTCCTGCCCGAAGCTTCGGTCAAAAATCCGGTCGACGTGGTGGCCGCGGCCAAGCCGGAACATTATGCCGTCGCCGCCAAAGCCATGCTGGACAGCGGCGCCTACGACGCGCTACTGCTGTGCTGCATCCCACCGGCCACCATCGACACCGGCGAGGTGGCCAAAGCCTTTTGCGAAGGGGTTGAACAGGCCCGGGTCAAGGCGCCGATTCTCAGCGCCTTCTTCGGCCCGAACCTGGGGCGCGGCGGCCGGGAATGCTGGCCGAGGACGCGCCGCTGCAACACGATCTCGTGCAGACGCTGCGGGAAGTGCAACGCGCCGCCCGTTCCCTGCGCGCCTTGGCCGACCTGCTCGGACGCAACCCGGAA
>JAISRV010000356.1 GCA_031273445.1 Candidatus Adiutrix sp.
CCTGACCGACAGTTTCGCCAAATACCGCTGGTGCACCAACATCATCGGCCCGCAAGGCGGCGGCGCCGTGGAGAATTTGCCTCTGTATCACTTTGAAGCCATGGGCGAAACCCAAACCAAGATCCCCACCCAGGTGCTTTTGTCGGAAAGGCGGGAGTTCGAGCTGGCCGAAGAGGGTTTTATCGGCCTGACCATGCGCAAAGGCTCGGACAACGCGGCCTTCTTTTCCGCCAACTCGGCCCAGGCCCCGAAGATCTTCCCCAACACCCCGGAAGGCCAGGAGGCCGAAACCAACTTCAAGCTCTCCACCCAATTGCCTTATATGATGATCATGAACCGCTTGGCCCACTACATAAAAGTCATCCAGCGAGAGAACATCGGCTCCTGGAAAGAGCGACAGGATTTGGAAGCCGAGCTGAACAAATGGATCAGCCAATACGTTACGGAAATGGACAACCCCGACCCCACCACACGTTCCAAGCGCCCTTTGCGCATGGCCGCGATAGAGGTCAACGACGTCGAAGGCGACCCGGGCTGGTATTCCGTTTCCCTCAAAGTCCGCCCTCATTTCAAATACATGGGCGCCAATTTTACTTTGTCCCTTGTCGGCAAACTGGACAAGGACTAATCACTCCCAAAGCTTAAGAAAGGACAGCGAAAATGGCTTTAACGGCTTACTTGAAGATTACAGGAAAATCCCAGGGCGATATAAAGGGCGACTGCCCCCAGGGCGGCGACAAAAAAGATGCGATCCTTCTTTACGCCATCGACCATTCCGTGGAGATACCCAAAGACACTCACACGGGTCTGCCGACCGGGCAGAGAATTCACCACCCCTTTATAGTCACCAAGCACAAAGACCAGGCCACGCCTAAATTGTTCAAAGCCTGCTGCACCGGCGAACAGTGCACGGCGACCATCGACCAGTACCGCATCAAAGCCGACGGGACCGAGGAAAAATACTTCACCATTAAGCTGGAAGAGGCCATCATCGTCACTTTGCGCGAATTCACCCCCCTCACCTTCCTGCCGGAGAACAAAGCCTATAGCGATGTGGAGGAAGTGGCGCTGACCTATTCCAAGATCACCTGGACCTATAACGACGGCAACATTGAATATGTCGACAGTTGGAAAGCCTAAAGGCGGCTATTTTTAAAAACCTGCCAGGCAAAAATCATATTTTTTGCCTGGCTAAGGTCAACACCGACAAGGCTCCAAGCCAAACGATTTAAAAATGCTAAAAAAAAGACTTCTGGAACGTCTGCGGGATTTGGAACGCGACGCCGGCCCCAGAAGGGCCAGGCCGACCAATGAAACGATAGATTCCATTCTCCGGCATGTGGGCAAGATATTGAACACCCGGCAGGGCAGCGCCCCTATCGCCCCTGATTTCGGCATACCGGATTTCACCGACCTGGCCATCTCTTTCAGCCAGGATTCCATTCCCGATATAGAAGAGGCTCTGCGCCAGGTAATTTCCAAATACGAACCCCGTCTGGCCGACGTTAAAATCGGCTTTGATCCGCAGTCCGACCTCCGCTCGGCCATAGCTTTCAAACTGGAAGGGCGCGTAGAGTTCGGAGAAAAGGTCATGCCGGTTATTTTCGAGACTTTGCTGACCGCCGACGGCCGCCTGGCCGTAAGAGAAGAGGCCCTTTAATACGGTGATAGATCAATACTATCAGAGAGAGCTGACCAAGCTGAGGGATCTGGGCGCTGAATTCGCCCGGCTTCATCCGGCCCTGGCGCCGCTTTTGACCGGGCAGTCCTCCGACCCGGACGTCGAGAGAATCCTTGAAGGCGCCGCTTTCCTCACGGGCCTGATGCACCAGCGTCTTGACAACGATTTCCCGGAAATAATCCAGAGCCTCTTTCAGTTGATTTATCCCCATTACCTGAAACCTCTGCCTTCGGCCGTCATGATCCATTTCACGCCCAAACGGGGTCTGATGGAACGGCTGACCGTTCCGGCGGGCACGGCTTTGGATTCGATCAAGCTTGACGGGGAAAGCTGCACTTTCACCACCTCGTCCAGCTTTGAGCTGATGCCGCTGGCCATTAACGAAGTCAATTTCGCCGCCGGCCCGGGCCGCCGATCCATTTTGACGCTGAACTTCAAAAGCTCCGGGCCGACCCTGGACCTCCTGGACATGCCCTCTCTGCGGATTTATCTGGCCGGGGACATCAATTCGGCCATGCAGCGCTATTTTTATTTCTTCACCAGGCTGAAGGAAATCAGCCTGCGGCCCAAAACCGGCGGCTCGGCCCGGCTATTGCCCAAAAACTGCCTGAAACCCGTCGGCTTCGGCGAAAATGAAGGCCTGTTGCCGTATCCGGAACGCTCCTTTCCCGGCTACCGGCTGCTTCAGGAATATTTTATCCTGCCCGAAAAATTTTTGTTTCTGGAGATCGCCGGGCTGGACGGCTGGACCGAACGCGGAACGGGAACCGAGTTCGCCCTGGATTTCGCCTTCGACAATCTGGCCGTTGAAGACGTGGCCATGAAGAAAGAGCACTTTCTGCTGCACGTCGCCCCGGCCATCAACCTCTTTCCCCAGGACGCCGACCCGATTCTTCTCGATCACCGCCAGCCGGACTATAAGGTGCGGGTTTCCGGCGGCCGCCAGCACCGGGTGGTGCACAGCGTTTTATCGGTGCACGGGCTGGTGCACAACACTCTGGAGACCTTCGAATATCTGCCTTTTGAAATGTTTAATCCCCAGGCCAAAGCCCGCCCGGTCTATTCCCTGCGCTATGATCTTTCGCCCCTGGACGGCGACGCCGAACTGGCCCTGACCGTGGCCTATCCGGCCTCTCTGCCCACCCAGACCGAGACCCTGTCTCTCAAAACACTTTGCACCAACGGCTCGCGGCCGGAGTCGCTCCGGGCCGGCGACGTGAGGGCGCCCACCGACACTTCCCCGGCCTTGGCCGACTTCGCCAACATCAAGCCGCCCACGGCCCCCTCGGCGCCGCCGCTGGGCCACAATCTCCTGTGGCGGCTGTTGTCCCATCTTTTCCTGAACTATTTGTCGGTGGCCAATGCCGAAAATTTGCGGGCCATGCTTAAGCTCTATGTTTTTTCGAACACCAGAGACAAAATCCAGGCCGCGGCCAATTCAAAAAGGGTGGAAGCCATTGCGGACATGAAAGTTGAAAACTGCCAGCGTTTTCTCAGAGGCCGGCTGCACCGGGGGCGGCATATCGACATGACGCTCGACCTGCAGGGTTTTTCCGGGGCCGGCGACATGTATTTGTTCGGCTCGGTTCTAGACCGTTTTCTGGCCGGCTACGCCAGCATCAACACCTTCACGCGTCTGACCGTCAGCGACAACATGAAAGAGAACCGTATCTCATGGCCGGAAAAACTGGGCGACAGATTCCTGTAATGGATCTTCTGGCCGAAGCCCCCCGGGAATTCGCCTTTATTCAGGCGGTGCGGCTTTTGGCCCACCAGTATCTGCGGAACAATAAAGAGGGCGATTTTTTCGTCGATTTTCTGCGGGTCAGGGCTGATTTGAGTTTGGGCTTTCCTGAAAGCGATCTGAAGGATCTGGAATACCTGCCGAAAGGCGCGGCCCAGGCCGAGGCCCGGCAGGCCCGGCTGACGGCCACTTTTTTCGGCCTGTACGGCGCTTCCTCGCCGTTGCCGACTTTTTACACCGAAGAGCTTCTGGAAGAGCGGTCCGAAGACGAAAGCGTTCAGCGCGATTTTATGGACATTCCCGGCCAGGCCCTGTTCGCGCTGTATCTGGCCGAGTTTTTCCGCCACCGGCTCATGGACAAAGTGGTCAGTCTGAACCGGACCGACGAGCTGGAAAGACTGTTTTGCCTGGCCGGCCTGGGGCACCCGGAAATCAGGGCTCTTTTCGAGGAGCCCGGCATTTTTATAAGGGCGGCCGGCCTGATGAGCCAGTTCCCCCGTTCGGCGGCCGGTCTGCGCTGCATTCTGCGCGACCGTTTCAACTCGGGAGCGACCGTGGATCAGTGCATCGCCGACAGGCCGCCCATTCCGCCCGATCAGCGTTGCCGCCTGGGGGAGATCAACTGCGCCCTGGGGGAAGACGCCCGCCTGGGCTCCGTGACGGACGACTGCCTGGGCCGAATACGGATCACCCTCCGCGATCTGGACCTGAAGACCTTTCAGGTTTTGTGCCCCGGCGACAATGGTTATAAAAAGATGAAGACGCTGGTTAATTTTTACTGCGCCGACCCTTTGGATTTCGACCTGATTCTGACGGTGAAAGAGGGGGAAGGTTTTTTTGCCCGCTTGGGGGAAGCCGAATACTCCCGCCTGGGCATGGGCGCCTGGCTGGGCCGGGGGCCTCTGGAAAACGGCCGGGCCTTTTTCCCGGCCCGACCTAATTGTCGGCAGGAGAGATCATGATTGGTTCCGACATTAAAGCTCTGATCGGCAAATGCAACAGTTTCTGCACCCAGGCCCTTTTCGACGCCGCCGGGCTGGCCGTCAACCGCACCAACTACGAAGTGGCGGCGGAGCATTTTCTCCTGAAATGCCTGGAGAATTCCGACTGCGACATGTCCGTATGTCTGGCTCGGAATCAGGTGGACCGGGCGGAGGTCATCCAGCGCCTGAACGCGGCCCTGGAAGGTTTTCGCCGCGGCAATTCAGCCCGGCCGGCTTTTTCCCCGGTGTTGCTGGAACTGCTGGAAGCGGCCTGGATTCTGGCGTCGGTCGATCTGGGACTGGGCGTCATCCGCTCCGGGGCGGTTCTTCTGGCCTATCTCAAGCGGCCGGGCCTTTATTCCCAGGGCGGCCAGGCGCAGGAGCTGAGCCGGATATCAAAAGACGATCTGGAGAAAAATTTTAGGGATATCGCGGCCCGGTCGACGGAAGACGGCGGGGCCGAGTCTCCGCAAAGGGCGGAAGAGACGGCCGCCGCCGGCGGGGGCGAAAGCTTCACGGCCAAATTCTGCGAAGATTTCACGGCCAAAGCCCGCGGGGGCAAGCTTGACCCGGTTTTCGGCCGCAATGAGGAAATCCGGTCCATAATCAATATTCTGGCCCGCCGCCGCAAGAACAACCCCATCTTGGTCGGCGAACCCGGCGTGGGCAAGACCGCGGTCATTGAAGGGCTGGCCATGCGCATCATTGAAGACGATGTGCCGGAAGTGCTTAAGGGAGTGACCCTCTTGGGCCTGGATATGGGTCTTCTGGAGGCCGGGGCCAGCGTCAAAGGCGAATTTGAGCGCCGCCTCAAAGGGATCATTGATGAAATAAAGGCCAGCCTCAAGCCCATTGTCCTGTTCATAGACGAAGCTCACATGCTGGTGGGGGCCGGCGGGACGGCCGGGGGCTCGGACGCGGCCAACCTTTTAAAGCCCGCCTTGGCCCGGGGCGAGTTGAAAACCTGCGCGGCCACCACCTGGAAGGAATATAAAAAATATTTCGAAAAAGACCAGGCCCTGGCCCGGCGCTTTCAGCTGGTGACTCTGGACGAGCCTTCCCCGGCCACCGCCGCCCTTATATTAAGAGGCCTGAGAGACAGCTACGAAGCCAGCCATCAGGTCGTCATCCTCGACGAAGCCCTGGAGGCGGCGGCTGAATTGTCCAGCCGCTACATCAGCGGGCGTTTTCTGCCGGACAAAGCCGTCGACGTGCTGGATACGGCCTGCGCCAGGGTCAAGGTGGGTCTGGCCGCGCCCCCGGCCCCGCTGGAAGACGTGATCAGGCAGGGCCAGGCGGCGGCAAGAGAGCTGGGCGGTCTTAAGCGGGATCAGGAAAACGGCGCGCCGATCGACCCTGACCGCCTGGAAGCCCTGGCCGCGGAGGCGGCCGGGCTGGCTGAGACCCAAAACCGTCTGACTGAAAAATGGGCCAGGGAAAAGGCCGTCGTCCAGGCTTTGCTGGCGGCGCGCGCCGCCTATCGTGAAGCCGCGGAAGCCGCGGAAAAAGCGCCCGACCCCGAGGCCGCGGCCGCCGCGGAGAAAGCCCGGGCCGAAATGATCAAAGCCCAGGCCGAACACCAGGCCCTGGGCGCCGCGGAAGGCGGCGCGCTCATCGACGTTGAAATCACCGCCGATGTGGTGGCCAAGGTGGTCTCCGACTGGACGGGCATCCCCGTGGGCAAGATCGCCCGGGAGCAGGCCGGGCTGATGGCCGACCTGGAAAACAGGCTGGCGGCGCGCATTAAGGGCCAGGATCAGGCCATAGCCGCGCTGGCCGAGACCTTGAAAGCCTCCAGGGCCGGGCTGCGGGACCCGGCCCAACCTCTGGGCGTCTTTCTGCTGGTCGGCCCCTCCGGGGTCGGCAAGACCGAAACCGGCCTGGCTCTGGCCGATATCCTGTTCGGCGATGAATCCAGCGTGGTGACCCTCAATATGAGCGAATTCCAGGAAAAGCACACCGTCTCCCGTCTGGTGGGCTCGCCGCCCGGCTACGTCGGCTACGGCGAAGGCGGCCTTCTGACCGAAGCCGTGCGCCAGAAGCCCTATTGCGTGATTCTTCTTGATGAAGCGGAAAAGGCTCACCTGGACGTGATGAATCTGTTTTATCAGGTCTTCGACAAGGGCATGCTGACCGACGGCGAGGGGAAAAAGATCAGCTTCCGCAACGCCATCATTCTTTTGACCTCCAATCTGGCCGCTGAAGTCATCGAAGACTGTTTCCGCCAGGGTCTGAAGCCCGACCTGGCGGAACTGACCGAAACCATCCGCCCGCGTCTGTCGGCCTATTTCAAGCCGGCCCTCCTGGCCCGCATGAACATAGTGCCTTATCACAGCCTGGACGGCGAGGCTCTGGCCCGCATCGCCCGGCTCAAGCTTGATCTTCTGGCCGGCCGGATCAGGCGCAACAACAAGGCCGAACTTAAATACAGCCAGGCCGTGGTCGAGGCCGTGGTCGAGCGCTGCCGCGACGCGGAAACCGGGGCCCGGAACATAGACTATGTTCTGGCGGCCAATGTCCTGCCGCAAATGGCCAGAGAGATATTGACCCGCATGTCCTCCGACGAGAACCTGCCGCCGGCGCTGAGCCTGGACGTCGCCGAAGACGGCGGCTTCAGTTTGTCCTTTGAGGCCTGATGCGCCGGCTGCTCGACATAGCCCGTCCGGCCATCATTTTGCTGGCGCTGGCCGGTCTCTCGGCCTGCTCCGGCAAGGCGCCCGCCGGCAGCCAGACGCCGCCGGAGGATCAGCATGCCGAGAGCCCGGACAAGGTGGTCTGGAATTTGTACCCGCGCGGTCTGACCGTCAACCTGTCGGCCGGCGGCGAACTCAATCCTTACGGAGGCCAGTCCAACGCGGTCATGATCTGCCTGTATCAGTTGAACGGCGCGGCTTCCTTCGGCGCCCTGGCCGGCCTTCCGGAGGGCCTGTCCACTCTTCTGGGCTGCGGCAAATTCGATCCTTCGGCTATTTCAGCCAAACGTTTGTTTCTTCAGCCGGGGGGCAAAAGCAGCGAAGTTTTCGACCGCCTGGAAGGAGTCAGCGCGGTCGGCTTGGCCGTGGGCTACATGACCCCCAACCCGGGCGGCTCGACCTGCCAGGCGGCTTTTCCCCTCCGCAAAACCATGGTCGGCCTCCCCTTTTTCAAGCACGCGGAATATACCCCCGAGCCTCTGGTTCTGGACGTCAGGCTCGGAGCGGAGGCCATGACCTGCCGTCCGCGGGCCCCCGGCGACTCTGATCCGTATCCGGCCCCGGCCGAACCGCCGCCGCCGGCCGAGGCGCGGAGTCCTAGAAGCGGCGAGACGCCGTCTCCGGAGCCATCGACCGAAACTTCCAACCCGAAAGGACCTCAGAGACCTTAAAATGAGCCGTGAGTTGATATACTGGCGCCAGAGCCTGTTTCTGCAGCCTCAGCACTTCCAGCTGACGGATCGCCGCGCCGGCCTCATGTTTCGCGACGGCCTGCGGCTATGGGCCGATTATCCTTACGGACTGATCAAGATGAGCCTTTCGGCCGAAGCGCTGGCCGCCGGCATTTTTCAGCTTGACGAGCTCGAAATGCTGACCCCGGACGCCAGCGAACGCATCCGTCTGCCCCAAGCGGCGGTCTGCCCCGCCAGGGCTCTGCCCGACGGCCTTGGCCCTGACGAAGGGCTCATGGTTTATCTGGGGGTCAGAACCGTCAAAGCCGGCGAAGCGGCGGCCAGCCTGGCGGAAAACGACGATGAAGCCCGCACGGCCCGCAGCCGTTATCTGGCCCCGACCACTCCGGAACTGACGCCCGATCTTTACGGCGACGGGCCTGAAGCTGAAATCCGCTTTCTCAAGGCGGTGATCAAGGTCATTTTTGAGCCGGAATTGCCAGATTACGGCGATTACGCCGCTCTGCCCGCGGCCAGAATAGTCAGGGACGACGGCGGTCTCTTCCGCCTGGACGACGGCTATTTCCCGCCGTGCTTGAATTTGTCGGCCTGCCCGCCCTGCCGCGACCTGATTCGTTCCGTCCGCGACCGGCTGGCGGCCAAAGCCAGAAATCTGGAAATCGGCAAAGTTTCCTCCGGCGCCGGGCTGGAGGCTCTGACCATGCTGCTGACCCTTCAGACCCTGGCCGTGGCCGCCGCCCGGCTGGACAACGCCCTGGGCGCGCCTCAAACCACGACCCCGTGGGAGGCTTACGGCCTTTTGCGGGAAATCACGGCCGCTCTTTCCGTTTTTTCTCTGGACCTGGATTTCACCGGCGCCGACCGGAAGGATCAGCAGGCGCCGCCGGCCTATCGCCATCACGACGCGGCGCCGGGTTTTTTCAAGCTGCGCGAGAGGATTTTCCGCGTCATCGACTCTCTTTCCAGCGGGCCGCGCTATATGGCGCGCTTCGTCTGGCGCGAGCCCTATTTTGTGGCCGAGTTGTCCGGCCATATGTTTGACGAAGGGCGCGAATTCTGGCTGATCATAAAAACGCCGAAAGGTCAGGAACGCGAAGCGACGGCCGAATCGGCCTCCCGCTATCTGCGGCTGGCTTCCAGGGAAGGGCTGCCGGTGGTTCTGGCCCAAGCCGTGGGCGGCATCCCGGCGACCAGGGCGCCGCAGCCGCCCCCCCAACTGCCCAAAGGGCCGGACCTGATCTATTTCAGGATTCACCATGAAAGCCGGCTGTGGGATGAAGTGAGCAAAACCGGGACGCTCTGCGCTTACTGGGACGAAGCGGGGCCCGAGGCTGAAATTCAACTGGCCGTGTTGACCGGCGGCGGATTATGATGTTCAAGAGCCGCAAATCCCGCCTGGATCAATATCTGCCGGCCATGTTGCTGGCCCGGGAAATCAGGGCCGGCTACAGCGGCGAAATGAGCCCTGAAGAGCTGGACGAACGCCTGGCCGCCCTTTTGGCCGACCGCCCGGCCTCTGCGGCCAACGCGGAAACCGGCCCGGAAAAAGAAGCGCCCGTTCTTCATAATCACCACCGCGGCCCCATTTTGGACGACGCCTTTTTCGCGGCCTGCGCCTACATCGACGAGGCCCTCATGACTTCCGGCTGGCGCCTTAGAGACCAGTGGCCGCGGCGCGGGCTGGCGCGGCGTTATTTCGCCACGGCCCAGGCCGGAACGGAATTTTTCGAACGCCTGGCGCGCCTGTTGGATTGCGGCCGGCCGGACCCGGCCGCCGATATTCCCAGAGACCCCCATCATTACGACCCCTGGCGGGAAACGCTGGAAGTCTTCGCCGCGGCCCTGACGCTGGGTTTTACCGGCCGTTATTACGACTCAGAGGACTTGGAGCGTCTTGAAGCGGCTAAAGGCCAAACGGCCGAGGCCCTGGGATCGCTTGGCGACGACGAGGCCGGGAAGCTGCCGGATTTGACCTGTCTGGCCCCCAAAAAACCCGGCGGCCAAGCTAAAAGGCGCCTCTTGAGCTTTTTTTTGTACGCGCTGCCCCTATCGGCGACCGCGGCCTTGCTGTTGGCCCACCGGGCCATGCTTATCCGCTTCACTCTGGACTGGGCCAAGGCTTTTGGGGCTCTGCCCTGACCGGCCGCGGCAATTTTTATTTCGCCTTGGAGGCTGGCCGCGGCCGGTAAAACCGTCATTTTGAAACTTAAGATCGCCATATGAAGATAGTGACCGCCGTTTTAAAAATGCTTCTGCTTCTGGCCGTGGCCGCCCTTTTGGTTTTCGGCGGCATGGTGCTGGGTCTGGCCCGGGGCTGGCCCGACTGGGTCGCG
>JAISRV010000379.1 GCA_031273445.1 Candidatus Adiutrix sp.
CGCGACCAGAATGAAAATGAAATTTATGAAATATATTTTCAGCTTGAACGACATTTTTGCGCTTCTTTTCTGTATTGGAAGCCTTCAGCGGCAAAAACAATCCCCGGCCGGCCGGAATTGTGTTAATGGCTACAGTGGTTGTAAAATATCACAAACGCGGTAATTTGACAAATACGACTAAGCGGGGCATGGGCGGAAACGTTTTAATCGTCTCGAAAAATGGCGCAATAAAAGTGAATTGCAACTGGAAGATAATATTCAAGCCAGCTTTCTCAGCCGGTCGGCCTGGAAAAAATTGGCCCCTTCACTTCAGTGAAAGGGCGCTTTGGGCGGGCGGGCGGATAAACTCTCCAGAAGCCCGGCCGCTTAACTGGGCCGCCTCCGGCCTCAGCGGTTTATGAAGGCCTCCAGGCGAAGCTTCAGAGCGGGCAGGTCGCTTTCGGAATAATCCGTTTCCAGCGTCAAATGCGGCAGGCCCAGTTCCGACTTGACGAATTCGCGCACCGAATGGGACTCGACGGCAAAGGGATGGCAGCCCTGCCAGACCAGGTCGATGACCCCGTCGGCCCTGAATTCGGCGGCCAGCTGGCGCAGGCGCTCGTAACGCCCCGGATTCGGCGACATGACGGCGCAGGGCAGCGCCAGATAGCGGTCGGCCATTTCCCTGAGCGGCGCGGCCTCCTCATCCATAATCAGGGTGACTTTTTTGTAGCCGGAACAGTTGTCCGCCGCCACGATCACGGCCCCGAGCTCTTCGGCCAACCGGGTGACCTTGTGCGAGCCCATGCCCGAAGGAACGCCGGTCAGAATCAGGCGCATCGCCTTTTCGGCCACGGGCGACCGGCCTTCGGCCGCCAGGCGCGCCCCCTCGTCATAAAGCGCTTCCAGATGCCTGATCGAGTCTTCCTTATTCGGCAAAAAACTTGTTTTAAAACTTATTTCCATCAACTCAAGGCCGGTGTAGGGCGGGCGAGCGTTTTTGGAAAGATCAAAAAGGTTTTTCAAGGCCCGCCGCTCCCGGTTCATGAGCCTGACGGCCGCCCGCAGATCGTCGTCGCTCAGGGCGACCTGAAATTTTTGCCGCATTTTGTCCCGGAGTTTCTCCAACTGATGCGCCCAATAGGGGCCGGCCGTCTCCGGCTCCTGATTCTGGGGCAGCTGCAGCAAGTGGATTTCCTTCATCCGGCCCAAAAGTTCATACATCTTTTTCTTGCCGTCGCAGGTGGCGTCGGCCACCACCAGGTCGCTGGAGGCCAGGTAATGGCAGGAATCCAGGAGGGCGGCCCCGAAGCTGCTTTTAATCAACGGGCACAGCGTGCGCGGCAGGATTTCCTCAGCCTTCGGGATGGAGTCCTGACGCGTGCCGCAAAGGCTTACGGCCACGGCGCCGGCGGCCACCGCCATCTCCATGGGGCTGTAGAGGCAATAGTGCCCGACCACCTTTTGTCCGGCCGCCTTGGCCTCATCGATTTTTAGCGGATTTTTCTCAAAAACATTGCGCAGATCAGTCAAACTTTCCGACATCATGCCTCCTTACGTTAAAAGTATTCGCCTGTTCGGCCTGGCCGGCGGGGTCGCAGCTGGGCAAAAAATGTGATTTTTGCCCAGCCAGGGGCTTTTTAGGCACGGCAACCAGTCGCGTCCTCCGTCGCCCCTCTCCGGGGGCGACTTGCTTTAAAAAAACATTACAAAATAATAGTCGCTAAGCGGCCCCGAGGCCCGCTTTTTCCGCGGCCAGGAGGGCCGCGCCCAGCGCGGCCAGATAAGGCGCCCAGGGCGGAACCATGACCGGCGCCGCAAGAGCGCCCCGCAACAACTCCACGAAGGCGTCGAGGCGGCTCAGCCCCCCGGTCAGGGCCACCGCCGACCCGCCGGCGAAAAGACGGCCGCATTGCGTTTTAAGGCGGGTCGCCAGTGAGGCCAGAATGCCGGCCGCCAAATCCGCCCGACTGACCCCTTGGGCGATTTGCGCCACCAGTTCGGTCTGGGCGAACACGGCGCACATGCTGTTCAAAGGCGCCGGCCGCCCGGCGGCGGCCAGGGCCCCGAATTCCTCGCGGCTTAAGTCGAAAGACAGGCAGACCCCGTCGATAAAGGCCCCGGCCCCGGCGGCGCACTTGTCGTTCAGGATGAAATCGAGCACCCGCCCGCGGTCGTCTATGGCCAGAGCTTTCGAATCCTGCCCGCCCACGTCGAGAATCAGGCGAACTTCTGGCGCCACGTGGTTGAGGCCGCGGGCCAGGGCCTTTATTTCGTTGAATTGCCAAACCGGGCCAGCCCCGACGGCTTCGTTCTTTTCCATAAGGGCGCGGCCATAACCGGTCAGGGCCGCGACAGGCGGGCGGCCGTTAAGCGGGGCGGCTTCGTAAAGAGCCGCCAGAGCCTCTTTGGCCGCGGCTTGCGGCTGCCAGGCGCTGGGAACTTGGCTCACGGCCTTGATGACGCCTTCCCCGGCGGACCATAAAAGCGCCTTGGCGGCGACCGAGCCGATGTCCAAAGCGACGATGTCCATAAAGCTCCCTGAAAGCCGCGGCTGAGGGCGGCTTGAATTTAAAATATCTATTTATAAGATTATTTATATCTATCATAGTTCGCCTCCCAAGTCAATCCAGGGCTGAGCCCTTGAGCCGTTCAAGCTGGACGATTGAGCCGCGTTGCTATATAATTCGACTGATTAGCGGAGGCAATGAGCCATGGACAAGGTCAGCCCCCAGGAACGCAGCCGAGTCATGGCGCAGGTCAAAGGAAAAGATACGGTTCCCGAAAAGCGGGTGCGTTCTTTATTGCACCGCCTGGGTTTCAGATTCAGACTGCATCGCAGGGATTTGCCGGGCGCGCCGGACATTGTGCTGCCGAAAAA
>JAISRV010000067.1 GCA_031273445.1 Candidatus Adiutrix sp.
GGCGTCCCGAGGTAGCGTTCATAATGGCCGAGGTCCAGGTCTGTTTCCGCCCCGTCGTCGGTGACGAAGACCTCGCCGTGCTGGAAGGGGCTCATGGTGCCGGGATCGAGATTCAGGTAGGGGTCTAGTTTTTGAATGGAGACGTTCAGCCCTCTGGCCTTGAGGAGCGCCCCGATGGAAGCGGCGGCCAGACCTTTGCCCAAAGACGACAACACGCCGCCGGTGACGAATATGAATTTGGTTTTTTTCATGAAACAGACCTCTTGTCTTCGTCCGCGGCCCTTTGGAAGATCAGGGGCAGTATAACGCAAAAATTTCCTGGAAACAACCATGGTAATTTTATGATATAATTAGTTCGGAAGCGTTTCCAAAAACATACAAACGAGAGGCCGTCATTTTTTATTCGCCGTCCGATTTAACGAGGTTCGAGAGCCAAAATGAACAGATTGACGCGGGGCCGCATGATTGCCCTGTCTTTTTTTATGCTGACCATGTTATTCTTCGTCGCAGCCGGGCGGCTCGCGGCGCAGGACGGCGCCGGCGTATGCGCCGGGCAGGCGGCGATGATGGAAGGCGAACTGAACAAAGCCGTCGGCCTTATGAGAGACATTATGGCCAAGGGCGGCCGTATGACCCCGGAGGAGGAAGAGCGGCTCATCACCCAAAGAGGGCTGGCTTCCGACCGGTTGAACTGCATCCTGGGCAAACTCATCGCCGCCAATGACGTTTTCGGCTGGGGCGGGCCCGAAGCCTACGGGGCGCCACTTTCCGCGAAAGAACTGTCTTTCGCCGGGAAATACAAAAAAGACGCGGAGCGTCTCAAAAAATACATGGAAGACGTTTTGAACATTAGAGCCGAATAGCGTTTAATATATTCGTAACATTATTCCAAAGCGGGAGTTTTTTTTGGGTTCAAATTTTATTGAAAAATTTAAGGAATCGGCAAGTTCAGTCGTGCCGGTCATGCTGATGGTCGTGTTGCTGAATTTCACTGTCGCCCCCCTGGCGGAAGGACAACTGGTTCAGTTTATCGTAGGCGGCATATTGTTGATTTTTGGGTTGACCATCTTTCTGGTGGGCGCCGATATCGGCATGGTGCCTTTCGGCCAGAAAGTCGGGTCATCGTTGACCTATATGCGCAAGCTGCCGCTGATTCTGCTGGCCACCTTCGCCATCGGCTTCGCCATAACCGTCGCCGAGCCCGATGTTCAGGTTCTGGCCGCGCAGGTGGGCAGGGTGGTGCCCTCTATCAGCAAGACCGCTCTGCTGATGTCCATAGCCCTGGGCGTGGGGCTGTTCGTCATGGTCGGCATTTTGAGGACGGTTTTGCGGCTGTCGCTGGGGCGGCTTCTGATCTGTTTTTATTTTCTGGTTTTTGCCGTCTGTGCTCAGGTCGACAGCGTTTTTGTGGCCGTCGCCTTTGATTCCGGCGGCGCCACAACCGGGCCAGTCACCGTTCCCTTCATCATGGCCATGGGCATAGGCGTTGCGTCCACGTTCAAAAAAAAAGAAGATGACGATTCCAGCTTCGGGCTGGTGGGCCTGGCTTCCATCGGCCCCATCTGCGCCGTGGCGGCGATGGGGATTCTGAATCGGGGCGACCTTAACCTGGGGGAAAGCGACGAAGCCGCCGCCGCCGTTTCAGTTTCCCTTCTGGGCCATTTCTGGGGCATTATGCCGCATGTGATTAGGGAAATCGCCATGGCCCTTTTGCCTATCGTCGCCATCTTCATTTTCTTCCAGCTCGTCCTCCTGCGTCTGCCGCGCCGACAGTTCAAAAGAATGGCCCTCGGCATCTTCTATACTTTTATCGGCCTGGTTCTGTTTATGACCGGGGTCAACGGAGGCTTCAGCCCCGCCGGGCAGTCGCTGGGCCTGGCTTTGGCCCAGTCCGGCGGAGGGTTCGCGCTCATTGCGGTGGGCCTGGTTTTGGGCGCGGTGGTGGTTTGCGCGGAACCGGCCGTCTGGATTCTCACCGAGCAGGTGGAAACCCTTTCCGGCGGACATATCAGACGCCGTCTCATGCTGGCGGCCCTTTCCGTAAGTGTGGCCCTGGCGGTTGTTATGGGCATGATCCGTGTGGTCACCGGGTTGCCCATCTGGTGGATCATCGTGCCCGGCTACGCTCTGGCCCTGACTCTCACCAAGTTTTGTCCGCCGCTTTTCACGGCCATCGCCTTCGATTCCGGCGGGGTGGCTTCTGGGCCCATGTCCACCACTTTCATTCTCTCTCTGACTCTTGGGGCCTCAATGGGCTTGGGCGGCAATCCCGCCGCCGACGCCTTCGGCATGGTGGCCATGATCGCCATGGCCCCTTTGGTCGCCATACAAATTCTAGGTTTGATTTTTTACTATAAATCAAACCGGCCGCAACATCTTAAAACGGAGAAGTGATGGAAACGCAGCGACACATGTTTAAACCGGCCAAGCTGCTCATATGTTTCGTCGAGCGCCGTCGCGGCGATATGCTGGTAGCCGCGACCAAGGCGGCCGGGGCCAGAGGCGGCACGGTCGCCCCCGGGCGAACCGTAGGCGGCAACCGCTTTTTGCAGGCCTTGTCTCTGGCCGATATTTCACAGGATATAGTTTTCACCATTGTGGGGGAGGAAGCTCCGGCGGTGCTTGAAGCCGTCAAGGCGGCCGCGGCCAGGGACCCCAAAAAGCTCGGCGGACTGGCTGTTTCGCTGGATGTTTCGGGGATGCTTTTCCGTGTCCCGCCTTCGGACGTCGCCGCGGGAGGCCCCTTGCAACATCATGAGGAGAAGGCAATGGAATCCGGATATAAGCTCATCACCATCATCGTCAATCATGGCTATGCCGACGACGTCATGGCCGCGGCCAGAAAGGCCGGCGCTACAGGCGGCACTATTTTAACGGCCCGCGGCACAGGCACCGAGGAGGATGTGCGTTTTTTCGGCATTTCCCTGGTGCCTGAAAAAGAAATGTTGATGATAGTGTCTGCGGAAAGCAAAACCGGCGACATCATGGCCGCCGTAAACGCCCTGGATCAGATTCAGCAGCCCGGCGGAGGCGTGGTTTACGTAATGAACGTCGAACAGTTCCTGTCATTGGGAAAAACGCGCGAAGGCGACCTTTGAGCCGCGCGCCTTGAGCGGCAATTCTCGGGTGTAGGCGAATATTTTTAAAAAGCAAGTAGCCCCCGGAGAGGGGCGACGGAGCGAAGCGACTGGTGGACATGGCTCAAAGGCCCCTGGCTGGGCAAACATCGCATTTTTTGCCCAGCTGCGACCCCGCCGGCCACGCCGAGCAAGTTATATTTAAACAGCGGTAGCCCCCGGAGAGGGGCGAGGAGCGAAGCGACTGGTTGGGCCGCCTAAAAGGCCCCTGGCTGGGCAAAAATCACATTTTTTGCCCAGCT
>JAISRV010000072.1 GCA_031273445.1 Candidatus Adiutrix sp.
TCGGCGTCCCAGATCATGGCCGCGCCGATGCGGCATTTGACGGAGTAGGACGGGTTGCGGCCTTCGATTTTGGCGAGAACAGTCGCTTTGCCGCCGACGATCCTGTTCAGCTTCACCAGAGGGGTATGGCCGATGGATTGCGAGTTGTCCGGGTAAATTTTCGACATAGAGGCCTCCTTGTCACGATGCGTGAGGTTCAATGGCGTCTAGGCGCCAGGCTTGTTCAAAATCAGCCCAAAGATCTTCCGGATTCTCCAAGCCTACCGACAGCCGGAGCAAGGCCGGGCTGATGCCTCGTTCCGTTCGTTCTTCAGGCGACATGGACGCGTGGGACATGGTGGCGGGATGGCTTAAAATGCTTTCCACCCCCCCGAGACTGACCGAGACCAGGGGCAGTCTGACGCGGCTTAAAAAATGCCGGGTCAGCTCTTCGCTCTCCAGCTCAAAGGAAACTATCGCGCCGGGGCCGGAGGCCTGACGGTCGTGAATGTCCTTGCCGGGGTGCCCCTCCAGCCCTGGGTAGTAGACGCGTTTCACCTCAGGCCGCGCCGCCAGCTTAAGGGCCAGACAGGCGGCGCCGGCCTGGCTCGCCTCCATACGCACGGCCAGGGTTTTCAGGCCGCGCAGCAAAAGCCAGCTGTCCTGCACCCCCAGCACCGCCCCAATGGCGTTCTGAAGATAAAGCAGCTTTTCGGCCAGCTCTTTATCGCGAACCGCGGCCAGACCGGCCAGAATGTCGCTGTGTCCGTTCAGAAATTTGGTGGCGCTGTGCACCACGACGTCGAAGCCGAGTTCCAGGGGCCGTTGGAGGCAGGGCGTGGCGAAGGTGTTGTCCACGATGCTTAAAAGCCGCCGCTCTTTGGCCAGGCCGGCGATGAAGGACAAATCGGCGATTTTCAAAAGCGGGTTGGAAGGGCTTTCCACAAAGAGGCCTCGCGTGGCCGGGGTGAGCGCGTTTTCCACCGCCCGCGCATCGGCGGCGTCCACAAAAGAGACGCCCAGGCCCCAGCGCTGAAAGACCTTGGTCAGCACCCGGAAAGACCCCCCATAGACGTCTTCGCTGACCACCAGGTGGTCGCCTGGATTGAAAATCAGCAGAATGGTCGAAATGGCGGCCAGGCCGGAAGCGAAGGCCAGGCCGGCCGCGCCGCCCTCCAGGTCGGCGATGGCCCGCTCCAGGGCCTCCCGCGTCGGATTGCCGCTGCGGGTATAGTCATAGCCGGGCGACAGGGCCTTTCTCTGATCGAAGGTCGAGGCCAGATATAAGGGCACGCCCGCGGCCCCGGTGAAGGGGTCGCGGTCAAGACCGGCGTGGATCAGGCGGCTTTTGAAATCCATGGCTCGCCTCCTTTCGTCACAAAACGGCCTCCAAGTCGTCGATCAGATCGCCGGGGTCTTCCAGGCCGATGGACAGACGGAGCAGACAGTCGGTCAGCCCCAGCCGGGCCTGAATTTCAGGCGCGATGTCCGCGTGGGTCTGGGCGATGGGATAAGTGATCAGGGATTCCGCGCTGCCGAGGCTTTCGGCGAACATGAAGACCTTGACCGACGACAGTATTTCGGCCGCCCGCGCGGCCGACTCCGTTTCAAAGGAAATCATGCCGCCGAAGCCGTCGGCCTGCCCGGCCAGAACCTGATGGCCCGGGTCTGACGGCAGCCCCGGATAATGCAGGTTTCTGACCCTGGGATGGGCGCTCAGGCGCCGGGCCACGGCCAGGGCGTTTTCCTCATGCTTTTTCAGGCGCAGGGTCAGGGTTTTCAAGCTTCGCAGCAACAGCCAGGATTCAAAAGGCCCCAGTATGGCGCCGACGGCGTTTTGAATGAAAGCCAGGCGTTCGCCCAGGGCGGCGGTTTTGGCCACGGCCAGCCCGGCGATCAGGTCATTGTGGCCGCCCAGATATTTCGTGGCGCTGTAGATAGTCAGGTCGGCCCCGTATTCGAAAGGCCGGCAGACGACAGGGGTCAGAAAGGTGTTGTCGACGATATAAAAAATTTCCTTTTGCCGGGCCAGCCGCCCCAGGGCCGCCAGGTCCGCCACCTTCAGCAGCGGGTTGGAGGGAACTTCCACAAACAGCCCTTTGACGCCGGGCAGGTCCAGGGCGCGGGCCGTGGCCTCAGTATCGCTGGTGTCCACATAAATAAAATCCAGGTTCAGCGGTTTGCCGAATTTTTCGAACAGCCTGAAGGTGCCGCCGTAGAGGTCTTCGGTCGCGGCCACTTTGTCGCCCGGGGAGAAGAGGCGCAGGGCCGCGTCGACGGCCGCCAGGCCCGAGGCGAAGGCGGCGCCCCGGGCCCCGCCTTCAAGCGCGGCCATGGTTTCTTCCAGGGCCAGACGGGTGGGGTTGGCGGTTCGGGAATAATCAAAGCCGGTGCTCCGGCCCAGCGCGGGATGCTGGAACGAGGCCGAAGGGTGAATGGGAATGGCGATGGAGCCGGTGGCGGCGTCTCGTCTGGAGCCGGCCTGGGCCAGGATGGTGTCGACTTTCATGGCGGTTCTCCGCATGGCCCCGGCGCGGGGGCGCTTAAAACATGACCTGAGTGGGCGTCGCTTTTAATTATACTTAACTCGATCGGTTTTATAATAATTAAAGCGACAAAAAAAAGCAAGCCTTTTTCGACCCGGCCTGATTTTTTTTGCGGCTTAAAAATATCCGCCTATTCGGCTTGGCCGGCGGGGTCGTAGCCGGGCAAAAAATGTGATTTTTGCCCG
>JAISRV010000073.1 GCA_031273445.1 Candidatus Adiutrix sp.
CGTCGGGCAAAAATCGCGCTTTTTGCCCGGCTACGGTCAGCCACGCCAAGCTCAACAGGCGAATATATTTAAAAGAAGGAGCGCCTTATGCCCGATGAAATAAAAAAACGCGCCCGGGAGATACTGGAAACGGCGACTGAACTTTTCGCCCGCCACGGCTTCAGCGGCGTCTCCGTGAGAGACATCTGCTCCAGGCTTGATCTCAACTGTTCCACCATTTCCTATTATTTCGGCGGCAAAAAGGGGCTTTATAAGGGCGTTCTCAAGGCCCAGTTCGAGGCCTACGAAAACGCGCTCGACGCCATCATCGCTCGAGATCCCAACCCGCGTGACGAACTTTTGGCCATCATCGACGCCTCAGGCGCGATACATGCCCTTTGTCCGCACCTGTCGCTCATCACTTCGCGCGAAAGCTGCAACCCCAGCCAGGAATATATCCAGGCTTTGAGCGAACACGAGGCCAAATACCAGGGCGGCCACCTGGCCGCCCTCATTCGGGCCGGGCAGAGGCAGGGCTATTTCAACCAGAGGCTGAACCCGATCTATCTTTCCCGCATTCTCAGCATGATCCTGAACAGCCAAATTATAGCCCGGGCCACCTGCGGCTTTCTGCACCCGGAAGTGCGCTTTTCCGACGCCGATTATTACGACACGGTCCGGGCCGTCATTTTCGACGGCATTCTGGCGTCTTCTTCGGAAGATACGGCCGCTTGGCGCGCCTCCGGGAATCAGGCGCGCACCCGGCGGACCTCCAAAGGTCTGTCCTAAGCGGAATTAGACGGCCAGGCAACCAGATTCAATTTTCATCTTCAGGCGCCGCCGCTATTGAGGCGGCCGGCCGGCGAAAAGGAACAGCATCATGAAGAACAGCGTTTTCGATTTAATGAGGGCTGAAGATCTGACGAATATGAAGATTCAGTATGACTGGCGCACAGGGGCGTCTTCGCTCTATTCAGCGCACGAATGGGAGAAGGACATCGACTGGACCAGGTACAACGCCCTGTTCACCGCCTGGCACATCCTGACGCCCAAGGCCAGGTATTATGACGACCAGGCCACCCGCGCCATGTTCGCCGAACATGGCCTGACCCCCTACCTGGAAGAGATTATCGCCCTTATGGCCAAAGGCCGCAACCTGATGGAGGATTTCTATTACTGGGAGAAAGAGGACATCCGTTTCGTCAACAACATCCACAGTCTGCGCCGGGGCCTGAACAACCGTCACGACTGCGTGACTATGGGGGCCATGCGCCGCCATGTGCGCGAAGAGGACGAAATAGAGATGCTGATCGACGGCATGAACCTCGGCCGAGCCATGTCCTTCAAAAATTTTGCGGGCGAACTGCCGATGGGCGGCGCGAAGATCACCGTTCAGCAGGATGAGCTGGACATCAAAAACATCGCCAACCTGGGCTTTTTGGCCTACGCCATGGACCGCACCGCCGACTCTCCCGGCCCGGACATGCGTTTTCCGGTGGAGATGGTCGACCCCATGAACGACCTTTTCACCTTGAAGTTCAGCGGCAATCTGCACGGTCCCCTTGGCCCCTCCGGCGTCCCCACCGCCTGGGGCAGCTTTCTGGCCTCCAATGAAGCGGCCCGCTTCCTCTACGGAACCCCCAGCTGGGCGGGCAAGAAGGTCGCGGTCATGGGTCTGGGCGCGGTCGGCCGGCCTCTGGCCGGACATTACGCCGAAGTCGATGGACTTGAACTGACCGTGGCCGACATCGATCAGGAGGTCGCCGAAAAGTTCCTCCATGAATATCCGGGCAAAAAGATCAAAGTCGTCGGCGCCGACCAGATTCTCTATGAAGACGTCGATCTGCTGGCCCCGGCGGCCGTCGGCGGCATACTCTCGCCGGAAAACCTCGGCCGGCTGAAATGCAAAGCCGTCATCGGCCCCGGCAACAACCAGATCAAGGCCTCTTCCGCCGATGAGGAAATAGCCTTCGCCAAAAAGCTCGCCGAACGCGGCATCCTCTTCCAGGTCGAATGGTGGCACAATGTGGCCGGCGTCATGTGCGCCTATGAGGAATACAGTCTCCAGGAAAAAGCCAGTCTTGAAGCGCTGATGAAGAAAGTCGAGCGCATCTGCGGCGGCAACACGCGCACGAACCTTGAAGAGGCGAAAAAAGCGGGACTAACTCCGACCGAACGTTGCTATAAGGCGGCTTCTGAGGCCATCTACGACGCCGCGCCGGCCTGGAAATCCATGTCGCGCGATATTTAAAATTTTTGCCATGGAGGAGGATGTTTATGAATAAAGTCATGATGAGCGGCGACGAAGCCGTCGCCCGCGGCGCGTTGGAGGCCGGCTGCCTGGTGGCCGCGGCCTATCCCGGCACGCCCAGCACTGAGATTCTTGAGAATATGGCTCAGTATAAGGAGATCAATTCCCGCTGGGCCTCCAACGAAAAAGTGGCGATGGAAATCGCCGGCGGAGCTTCCATAGGCGGGGTGCGGGCGCTGGCGGCCATGAAGCATGTGGGTTTGAACGTGGCCGCCGATCCTCTTCTGACCATGGCCTATATCGGCGCGCTCGGCGGCCTGGTGGTCGTCAGCGCCGACGATCCCGGCTGCCACAGTTCCCAGAACGAGCAGGACAACCGCCTCTACGCGCCCCTGGGCAAGCTTTTGATGCTGGAGCCTTCAGATAGCCAGGAGTGCCTGGATTTCACCAGGCTGGCCTTTGAATTGAGCGAGCGTTTCGACATTGTGGCGCTTATGCGCCTGACCACCCGCGTCTGCCACTCCAAGGGGCTGGTCGCGCTTTCCGAGCGCGTGGAGGTCCCGCCCAAGCCCTACGTGCGCAACTGCGCCAAAAACGCCATGCTCCCGGCGCCCGCCCGCCTGCGCCACATAGAAGTGGAAAAACAACTGGCGGCCATTGAGGAATACGCCAACCACTGCGCGATCAACCGTATTGAGTGGGGGCAGTCGAAAAACGTCGGCGTCGTCGCCAGCGGCGTCTCCTATCTCCACGCCCGGGAAGTTTTCGGCGACTCCGTCTCCTATCTGAAGCTGGGCCTGACCAACCCCCTGCCGCACAGGCTCATCGGAACATTTTGCCGCAGCGTCGACCATATCTACGTCATCGAAGAAAACGAGCCCTATCTGGAGACGGCGGTCAAGGCCCTCGGCTTCGACTGCCGCGGGAAAGACCTCCTGCCCGTCTGCGGCGAACTGGACGCCGGCATCGTCCGCCGCGCCTTCCTGCCCGATCCCGGCCCGGTTTTGTACAAATCCGACTTGGTCGTGCCCCCGCGGCCGCCCGTTCTGTGCGCCGGCTGCCCGCACCGCGGCTTCTTCCACCAGCTCGGGAAGAAGAAAAAAGAAGTCGTGGCCTGCGGCGACATCGGCTGTTATGCCCTCGGCATCCAGGCCCCGCTGGAAGCCGTCGACACGGGCGTCTGCATGGGCGGCGGTTTTTCGGTGGCCATCGGCATGGAAGCGGCTTTGAAGGCGGCCGGGGACGCCCGTAAAGTCTTCGGCATGGTCGGCGATTCCACCTTCTTTCACTCGGGCATGACCGGCCTGGCCGACGCCGTCCACGCGCAATCCAATATCTGCCTTTGCGTTCTGGACAACAGCATCACCGCCATGACCGGCCATCAGGAAAACCCGGGCACCCAATTGGACTTGATGGGCAACCCCGCCTCGCCCCTGGACATCATCAGCATCATCAAAGGCCTGGGCGTGCCGGAAAACCGCATAACCATAATTGATCCCCTGAATCTGGAACAGACGAGCGCGGCCATCGACCAGGCCATCGGGGCCGAAGGCCTTTCCATTATCGTCGCCAAGCGCCCCTGCGTTCTGATCAAGGAAGTGCGCCGGAGCCTTGAAGGCAAAAAGTGCCGGGTCGACGCGGAAGCCTGCAAGAAATGCAAACAGTGCCTGAAGGTCGGCTGCCCGGCCGTCAGTTTCCGGGACAATCATTCCCATATTGACCAGGATGCCTGCGTCGGCTGCGAATACTGCCTTCAGGTCTGTAAGTTCGACGCCATCGCTAGGGCCTAAAGGAGGCCAATTATGACGACAAAAAGCATTTTATTAGTCGGCGTCGGCGGACAGGGGGCCATCCTGACCTCCAAAATTCTCGCGGCCGGGCTCATCAGCGAAGGTTTTGACGTAAAAATGAGCGAAATTCACGGCATGAGCCAACGCGGCGGCACGGTCGCCACCCAGGTGAAATACGGCGAGAAGGTTTTTGCCCCCAATATCGGGCTGGGCGAAGCCGATTTCATCGTCTCCTTCGAAAAGAGCGAAGCGCTGCGCGCGCTGCCGTACCTGAAGTCCGGCGGCGCCCTGGTCACCGACGACCACGAGATATATTCCATGCCCGTCGCCAGCGGCGTCGCCGAATATCCGGCCGGCATCATTGAGGAGCTTAAAAGGCTGGCGGAAAACGTGCTGGTCGTCCCGGCCGGCCGAATCGCCTCCGGCCTCGGCAACGTCAAAGTGCAGAACATCGTCCTCCTGGGCGCCTTGGTCAAGGCCATGAAGCTCGACCAGGCCGACTGGCCGGCGCTGGTGGCCCGGTATGTGCCGCCCAAAGTAAAAGACCTCAACCTTAAAGCCTTCGAGGCCGGCCGGGCCTGAATCGCCTTATCCGAAGTCCCGGCCCGCGCCGCCTGAATTAAAAACCTTCGAGGCCGGCCTGGCGGGCGCAGCTAAGGAGCTCCCATGACCTATAAAATACTGGCCATAAACCCCGGCTCGACCAGCACCAAAATCGCCGTCTATGAAGACGAAAAGCCGCTGTTCGTCGAAAGCCTCGAACACGGCCGCGAGTCCCTGGCGCCCTTTAAAGAGATCATCGACCAATATGAACTGAGACGCGACATGGTTCTGGCGACCCTGAAGGAACATGGCCTTGATCCGCGCGGCCTGGCCGCCGTGGTCGGGCGCGGGGGCCTCCTGCCGCCGGTTGCGGCGGGCGCCTATGAAGTCAATGCGGCCATGATCGACCAGCTGCGGCATCGCCCGGTGGTCGAACACGCCTCCAATCTGGGCGCCCTCATTGCTGACGAAATCGCCAAAATCGCCGGGGTCAGGGCCTATATCTACGATTCCGTGACTGTCGACGAAATGATTCCCCTGGTCAAAATCACGGGCCTGCCCTCCATGCGCCGCATCGGCATGGGCCATAATCTCAATATGCGCGCTTCGGCCATACGCTACGCCAAAGAGAGGAACAAGCGGTACGCGGAGCTGACGCTCATCGTCGCCCATCTTGGCGGCGGCTCGACCCTGAGTCTCCACCATCAGGGCCGGATGATAGACATGATCTCCGATGATGAGGGCCCTTTTTCGCCGGAACGCGCCGGGGGCCTACCCTGTTTCCAGCTTGTCGACCTGATGAGCGAAATAGGCGGCGACAAAAAAAGGGCCATGAAGATTCTGCGCTCGCAGGGCGGTCTTCTGGCTCACCTGGGCACCACCGACGCCCGCGCGGTCGAAGCCATGATCGACGGCGGCGATGAACGCGCCGCTCTGGTTTATGAGGCCATGGCCCTGAACATCGCCAAAAACGCGGCCAAACTTGCCGTGGTGGTCAACGGCCGGGTCGACGCCGTCGTTCTGACCGGCGGCCTGGTCTATTCCAAACGCCTGAGCGCCTGGATCACCGAGCGGATCAGTTTCATCGCCCCGGTCGTATTGATGCCCGGCGAAAATGAAATGGACTCCTTGGCCGGCGGCGTTCTGCGGGTTCTACGCGGCGAGGAGACGGCTAAAACATATGTCGGCTCGAGGTCTGAGCCGGCCGTTTGATTCGGAGCGACTGACCCCAGAGGCCGACCAAGTCAAAAGCCAAGCAAAAATCGCACTTTTTGCTTGGCTACGATCAAGCCCGTCAAGCCGACGCAACACAATATTAAAGGATTCGTCATGTTGTTTTATAAAAATTGGGATGAAGTCATAAAAAGCGTTAAAACGCTCCCAGTCGCGCGGAAGGTCGTGGTGGCCGCGGCCGAGGACGAACATGCCCTTGAGGCGGTGCATGAAGTGGTCCGCGACGGCTTGGCGGAGCCGATTCTGGTCGGCGGCCGCGCCGGCGTCGAGGCCGTCTGCGCCCGGCTCGGCCTTGAGGTCGCCCCCGGCAATATCTATGACGAGCCCGAGCCGGAGGCGGCCGCGCGCCTGGCCGTGGCCCTGGTGCGGGAAGGCCGGGGCGATTTTCTGATGAAGGGCGCTCTTGAAACCAGCCAGCTTCTGAAGGCGGTGGTCAATAAGGAAACCGGCCTGGGTCTGGGCAAACTGATGAGCCACGCGGCCTATCTGGAGATTCCCCGCTATCATAAAATGCTCGTCATAACCGACGGCGGCATGGTTCCTTATCCGAGCCTGGAACAGAAAAAGGAAATACTGGAACATGCCGTCGGCATGCTGCGGACCCTGGGCTATGACCAGCCGAAAGTCGCCGTTCTGGCCGGCCTGGAAAAGGTCAACCCCAAAATGAAGGAAACCGTCGAGGCCGGCGCTCTAAAGGAGATGAACCAAAGGGGCGAGATCACCGGCTGCCTCGTCGAGGGCCCGATTTCCATGGACCTGGCGCTGACTGCCGAGAAAGCCGCTCTCAAAAAATACGAAAGCCCCGTGGCCGGCGAGGCCGACATCCTCCTCGCGCCCGATCTCTGCCTCGGCAACTGCGTCTCCAAGGCGCTGATCGAAATGGCCGGAGCCCGCATGGCCGGACTCGTCATGGGCGCGCGCTGCCCCATCGTCGTCACCTCCCGGGCTTCCTCAGCCGAAGAAAAATATCTATCCCTGGTCTTGGCCGCCGCCCACTAGAGCTCCGCCCGCCGTTGCGACACAGCCAATTGCAACAGCAAACATTCAGGCGCTTATGCTGCGGATTTGAATCCTTTGATGACGATTATTACGTTTATGTCAGGCATGTTAAAAAAGTGGGCCGCGGCAGTGGTTAGGCGCGGGACCGGAAGCGTTCTTAAGCCGCCCGGCGCCGCCGGCCGCCGCTCGCTCCGCTCAAGGGCGGCCGGCGGAGGTCAGTTAGGCTGTCGGAACTGTGTTCCGGGCCCCGCGCCCAACTTGCGGAGGCCTTTAACGGCCTCCGCAAGCTTTATGGCCGCCTTTTACAAGGCTTCTCCGGTTCTGATGCGCAGGCCTTTGGCCACATCCACGACGAAGACGACCCCGTCGCCGGCATTCCCGCTGCGTGCGCCTTCACAGATGGCTTCAATGGCTTCATCCACCCGGCTTTCGTTTATGCCTATTTCGATGCGCAGTTTTTTTAGAAGATTTACCTCAGTTTGAATGCCGCGGTAAACTTCGGTATAGCCCTTTTGCTGGCCCGCGCCAAGCACGTTGGTGATGGACATGGAGAAAATGTCGCGGGCGAAGAGCTTGCACTTGATGTTTTGCAGGGCTTCCGGCCGCACATAGGCGATGATGAGTTTCATTGCGTCTCCTTTTTTATTTCAATAAATGCTATGAGTTGGTGAAGAACTGGAAGCCGTGGTAGGCTTCGGCGCCGTGTTCGGTCAGGTCCAGGCCCTTTATTTCTTCTTCAGGGCTGACGCGCACTCCGATCGTGGCTTTGACTATTTTAAAGACGACCAGCCCGCCCAGGAAGGCCCAGGCGCCGACGACCAGAGCCCCCAGTATCTGGACGCCCAGAAGCCCCAAGCCTCCGCCGTAGAAAAGGCCCACGGCGTCGGAGCCGAAACCGGGCGCGGCGAAGAGGCCGACCATAAGGGTGCCGAAAAAGCCGCAAACCCCATGCACCGAGACCGCGCCAACCGGGTCGTCAACCTTGAGAACCTGGTCGATGAACAGGACCGAAAAAACCACCAGAACGCCGGAACCTAAGCCGATGATGACCGCGCCCACGGGGGCCACGTCGTAACAGCCGGCGGTGATGCCGACCAGGCCGGCCAGAACTCCGTTGAAGCTCATGGAGGGGTCGGGCTTGCCGGTCTTCAGCCAGACGGTGATCAGAGCGCCCAGAAAGCCCGCGCAGGCGGCCAAGTTGGTGTTGACGGCGATGAAGCCCAGCGTGCCGTCGGCCGTGGTGGTGGAGCCGCAGTTGAAGCCGAACCAGGCGAACCAGAGGATAAAAACGCCGAGGGCGGCTTGGGGCAGGTTGTGCCCGGCGATGGCCACGGCCCGGCCGTCAAGGCTGTATTTGCCGATTCTGGGCCCGACGACGATGGCCCCGGCCAGGGCCACCCAACCGCCCACGGAATGAACCACGGTCGAGCCGGCGAAATCGACGAAGCCCATTTCCTCTATCCAGCCCTGGCTCAAGCCGTTGAGCCCGTTCCAGACCCAGTGGCCGCTGATCGGGTAGACGAAGGCGGAAATCAGCAGGCTGGTGAAAAGATAGGCCTTGAACTTGGTGCGGCCGGCAATGGCGCCGGAGACTATGGTGGACGCCGTGCCGCAGAAGACGCATTGAAAGAACCAGAAGGTGTAAGTCCACTGCCCGGCCTCGGTGGACGGGTCGGCCCCGGAGAGACCGAAACCGGAGGAGCCGAACAGGCCGCCTATGGAATCGCCGAACATCAGGGCGAAACCCACCGCCAGAAAAGTCAGCGAGCCGACGGCGAAGTCGACGTAGTTTTTCATAAGAATGTTGGCCGCGTTTTTAGCCCGGCTCAGGCCGCATTCCACCAAGGTGAAGCCGGGCTGCATAAACATCACCAGTATGGCGCCGACCATGGTCCACATAGTGTTGCCCGCGCTTTGCGACACAAAAGCCCCGGCCGGATCGTCGGCCATGATTTCCGGGGGCGCCGCCAGACTCCCCAGCGCCGCCAGAATCGCTCCCGCCGCGGCCCAGCCCATCGTTTTTGTTTTCATCGGATCCTCCAGGTAAAAAATTTGTGGCCCTCAGGCCTTAAGTACGAAAGAAAACCCTAAGCACAGCCCATGCCAATTTAAATTTTAATTATTCCACAAATATAGCGGACATAATAAGCTCAGGGCATTCCAATCGGTGGTTTTCCCGCCATAATTCCCACCAACAGGTAGAAATCAGGGCAAAGCCGCGGCTGGGAAAATAATGTTGACGTGGCGGTAGCGTTTGTGGTATTTGCTTAGATTGCGGCTTGGCCTGTAAGCCGGCGTCGTCTATTCTCGCCGAGACTGCGGAGAGGATGCGGAGCATCCTGGGGTTTCGCCACGGCAATGCGCCGTCTGTCCCGGCATATTAAAGAAACATGGGCCTAGCCGTCACTGCGGCTCGGATGCGGAGCATCCGGGCTCCAGGGCTTTGTCCTGGCCCCCATGGGGAGGAGAGGTGGATCATGAAGAAGCTCGTCGTTTTTGGATTTCTTTTGGGCCTGATTGCGGTTGGGCCCGCTGTTTTCGCCGCCGAGGCTTTCGCCGCCGACAAGGCCCCCTTTAAAATCGGGGTCATGGCCCCGGTGACCGGTTCGTGGGCCTCTGAAGGCCAGGATATGGTCAACATCGTCAAACTTCTGGCCGAAGAGGTCAATAACAGCGGCGGGGCCGGCGGCCGCCAGATAATCATTGAAGTGGGCGACGACGGCGGCGACCCCAGAACCGCCGCTCTGGCCGCCCAGCGCCTGATCTCCGCCGGAGTGACGGCCGTCGTCGGCACCTACGGCTCGGCCGTCACCGAGGCCGCCCAGGACATCTACGCCGACGACGGCGTGCTGCAAATCGCCACCGGCTCCACCTCCATTCGCCTGACCGAAAAGAATCTGCCCCTCTTTTTCCGCACCTGCCCGCGCGACGACGAACAGGGCCGGGTTCTGGCCGACCATGTGCAAAGGCTGGGCTTCAAGACGGCGGCTCTGGTGCACGACAATTCCTCCTACGCCAAGGGCCTGGCCGAGGAAGTCAAGGCCATTTTGGATCAAGCCGGCCTCCAGATCCCCTTTTATGACGCCATCACCCCCGGCGACCGCGACTACACCGCCACCCTGACTAAAATCAAGACCGTGAATCCGGACATCATCATCTTCACCGGCTATTACCCGGAGGCCGGCATGCTGTTGCGCCAGAAGAAGGAAATGGCCTGGGACGTGCCTCTGATCGGCGGCGACGCCACCAACAATCTGGCCCTGACGGACATTGCCGGCAAAGAGGCGGCGGCCGGTTTTTACTTCATCAGCCCCCCCGGCCCCGGCGACCTGACCGACGAGATGAGCCTGAATTTTCTGGCCGAGTATCGCCGGCGCTTCAACACTCTGCCTTCCTCGGTCTGGTCGATCATGGCCGGCGACGCCTTCAAGGTTCTGGCGCGGGCCGCGGCCGACCTTGAAGAGCCCACCGCCGAAAATATCGCCGCCTATCTGCACGGCGATTTGAAAGACTTCGTCGGCTTCACCGGCCCCATCGCCTTTGATCAGAAAGGCGACCGGGAGGGCGACGTCTACCGGCTCTATCAGGTCGATCAGAACGGCGTCTTCATTCTGGCGCCCTAACCCTGATGGAATTTTTCATCCAACAACTGATCAACGGCCTGGCGGTGGGCGGCATTTACGCCCTCATCGCCCTGGGCTACACCATGGTCTACGGGGTGCTGAAGCTCATCAACTTCGCCCATGGCGACCTTTTCACCCTGGGCGCCTATCTGGGCTTCACCTTTCTGGTCTCCTGCGGGCTGACCGGGGCCGTCGGCGTGGGGCCGGCCGTTGTGATCTGCGTCATTCTGGTCATGGGCTTTTCGGCCCTGGCCGGGCATATTTTGGAAAGGGCCGCCTATAGGCCGTTGCGTAAAAGCGGGCGGCTGTCGGCCGTGGTCTCGGCCCTGGGGGCCAGCATTTTTCTGCAAAACGCCGTCATGCTGATCTGGGGCGCCAAGGGCTTGGCCTACCCGGCGGACCTGTTGCCCCGCGTGGTCGTTTCCATCGCCGGCCAGCCGGTTCCCCTGATCAGGGTGGTGGTTTTCGTCTCCAGCCTGGCGGTCATGGTCGGCCTCTATCTGTTCATCAACCGCACCCGCATGGGCATGGCCATCCGGGCTTCGGCCATTGATCAGGGCGCGGCCAAACTGATGGGCATCGACGTACGGCGCGTCATCGCCGTCGTTTTTATGATCGGCCCGGCCCTCGGCGGCCTGGCCGGGGTCATGGTCGGGGCCTGCTACGGCCAGATCACTTTCACCATGGGCCAGCTTTACGGCCTGAAAGCCTTCACCGCGGCCATTATCGGCGGCATCGGCAACATCCCGGGGGCCATGCTGGGCGGGATTCTGCTGGGGGTCGTCGAAGCCTTCGGCGCGGCTTACATCTCCGTGGCCTGGAAAGACGCCATCGCTTTTTTCGTCCTTATCCTGATTCTGGTGATTCGCCCCACGGGCATACTGCCGGAACGCGTGGCGGAAAAACTGTAATGACCCAGACCAGCCTCCGGGCTAAAATGAGAAAGTCAGCAAAAACGCCGAGCTTCCGGCTACTGATCCAGGCTGTTTTAGCGGCGCTCTTTTTCTGCGCGCCTCTGTTCGGGGCGGGCCCCTATTGGCTGGGGGTGTTGAACCAGGTCGGGCTTTACGCTCTTCTGGCCCTGTCGCTGAACATCATTCTGGGCCACGCCGGCATGTTCCATATGGGCCATGCGGCTTTTTTCGCGGTGGGGGCCTATGTCACGGCCATCCTCAATACCGTTTACGACTGGCCCGTGCTGGTCACGCTGCCGGCGGCCGGCCTGGCGGCCGGCCTTTTCGCCCTTTTGGCGGCCGCGCCCATAATTCATCTGCGGGGCGACTACCTTTTAGTGGTGACCATCGGCATCGTGGAAATCGTGCGCATCGCTCTGGTCAACGACATCTTCGGCCTGACCGGAGGGGCCAACGGCATCGTGGGCATTGATCGGCCGGTTTTTTTCGGCCTCAGATTGACCAGGCCCTGGCAGTTTTTCTATCTTATCTGGGGTTTCACCGCCGTCTCCCTGGTTTTGTTCCACTGGTTGGAAAACTCCCGTTTCGGGCGGGCCCTGAACTTCATCGCGAAGACCCTGTGGCCGCCGAAGGCGTCGGGGTCGACGCCGCCCGCTACAAGCTCATGGCCTTCGTCATCGGGGCGGTCTGGGCCGGCTTCGCGGGCACTTTCTACGCCAGCCAGATGCGCACCATTTCTCCTGGTTCCTTCAATTTCTGGGAATCGGTGGTGCTGTTCACCATCGTCATTTTGGGCGGCAGCGGCAACCAGAAAGGGGTTCTCCTGGGCGCCTTTCTGGTGGTCGGCCTGCCGGAGCTTTTTCGCGGCCTCCAGGACAGCCGCCTGTTGTTTTTCGGCGCGGCCCTGGTGCTGATGATGATTTTTCGCCCCCAGGGGCTTCTGCCGCCCAAAGGGCGCGTCTACCGCCTGCCTTTCAAGACATGATGCTGTTATCCTTAAATAATCTGACCAAGAGCTTCGGCGGTTTGGCGGCTGTGGCGGGAGTTTTTAAGCCAGGCTCATGATGCTGTTATCCTTAAATAATCTGACCAAGAGCTTCGGCGGTTTGGCGGCTGTGGCGGGAGTTTTTAAGCCAGGCTCATGATACTGTTATCCTTAAATAATCTGACCAAGAGCTTCGGCGGTTTGGTGGCTGTGGCGGGAGTTTCTTTTGAAGTCGAACGGGGCGACGTGGTCGGGCTCATCGGCCCCAACGGCGCGGGCAAAACCACTGTTTTCAACCTCATCACCGGGGCCAGCCGGCCTGACGACGGCCACATTTTTTTCGACGGCCACGGTCTGGAAGGCTTAAAGCCCCATCGCATCGTCTACCTGGGTCTGGCCCGCACCTTCCAGACCATTCGCCTCTTTCCCAAATTATCGGTGTTGGAAAACGTTCTGTCCGGAAGCCATTGCCGGATGAAGTCGAGTTTTGTGGCCTCGCTGCTGCGCTTGCCGGCCCAGCGGCGGGAAGAGAAAGAGGCCTTGGCCTCGGCCATGCGGGAACTGGATTTCGTCGGCTTGACCGACTTCTGGCGGGCTGAAGCCGGGAGCCTGTCTTACGGCGATCAAAGGCGGCTGGAAATCGCCCGGGCCCTGGCCACCGAGCCGAAGCTCATCGTCCTTGACGAACCGGCCGGCGGCATGAACGACCAGGAAACTTTGGAGCTGCGCGGCCTCATCGCCCGCATCAAAGCCCGGGACATCACCATAATTCTTATTGAACACGATATGGGCTTCGTCATGAAGGTTTGCAATAAAATCGTGGTCATGGAAAACGGAACCGTGATCGCCCGGGGCCGGCCCGAGGAGATTCAAAAAAACCCCAAGGTCATCGAGGCCTATCTGGGTGTGGATGATTGAGGCGCGGCCATGCTGGAGCTCAGGAACCTGAAGGTGAAATACGGGCCGGTGGAGGCCCTGCACGGGCTGAACCTGACTGTGAACGAAGGCGAACTGGTGACCATTCTGGGGGCCAACGGGGCCGGCAAGAGCACCACCCTGATGGCCGTCAGCGGTTTGGCGGCGGTTTCCGAGGGTGAGATACGCTTCAACGGCCGGCGCATCGACACCCTGCGCAGCCACCAGATCGTGGGCCTGGGCATCACCCAGGCGCCGGAAGGCCGCCGGGTCTTCGGCCCTTTGACAGTGGCCGAAAATCTGGCCCTGGGGGCCTTTTCCAAAAATGACCGCTTGGCTATGGCCAAACGCCTGGCCTGGGTCTATGACCTCTTTCCCCGTCTTTTCGAGCGCCAGGCCCAGATGGCCGGAACCCTCTCCGGCGGCGAGCAACAGATGCTGGCCATAGGCCGAGCCCTGATGGCCGAACCCAGGCTGCTTTTGCTGGATGAACCCAGCCTGGGCTTGGCCCCCCTCCTGGTCAAATCCATTTTTCACACCGTCAGGGCCATTAACCAGGCCGGGGTGACCGTCATACTGGTGGAGCAAAACGCCCGGGCCGCCCTGAAACTGGCCGACCGGGCTTACGTAATGGAAGTCGGCCGCTTGGTCATGGAAGGCCCCGCGGCCGACCTCCTGCACAACCCCCAAGTGCAAAACACCTACCTGGGCGGCCTGAGCTCGTGACTGACGCGCTCAGCCTCAGTCGCCCTTTCCTCCGCCCAAGACCCCGCCCCGGCTGACCCGCAATCAACCGTCGCCCAGAGGCCCCTACGGTCAGGATGCGGAGCATCCGACGGCCGCGCGGCCCAAGCGCCGGCGTTGGGCGTAGGCGACCAGGGCCAGCAATAGGAGGCCGGGGCTGCTGAACATCCATTTGGCCGGGCGCGGCGCCGGGGTTTCGAGGCCCAGCACTTCGGTGGGGTCGTCCATATTTACGCCCAGCTTTTCCAGGCGGCTGTTGACGGCCACGTCGTCTATCATCAGACGCGGGCCGGAACCTCCGGCGCGGCCCTCCCAGGCCAGCCGGACGCCGGCGCTGGCCAGACGCTCTTCGGCGCTTTGTCCCGTCCAGGGCAAAACGACCACCTGGTCTTTGACGCGGCCGTCGCCAAAAGTGGTGAGGAGATGCAGGCGCATGGCCTGACCAGGTTCAAGGGCGGCGACGGCCGCCTCTGTCCGGGCCGGGGGCTGTTCCTGGTAGGGGTGGAAGAGGAGGTCGTGGGGAATGTCCGGGCGGAAGAGGAAGATCATGGCCGCCAGCAGCAGCAGCGTTTCATGCCGGCGGTTGCGGATGAACATGAAGCGCTGGGTGGCGCTGGCGAAGGCCATGCAGGCCAAGCCGGCGGTCAGGAGCACCCAGAGGAAATGCCAGACGCCCTGGAGGCCGATGAGCAGAATTTCTTGGTTATATAGAAAAACGAAGGGCAATACCGCCGTGCGCAGTTCGTAAATGAAGCCCTGCACCCCGGTTTTGAAGGGGTCGCCGCCGGAGATGCCCGAGGCGGCGAAGGCGGCCAGGGCCACCGGCGG
>JAISRV010000099.1 GCA_031273445.1 Candidatus Adiutrix sp.
AGAATGTTTCGCGGGACTATCGCTTTTGTGAGTTTGCGGTCAATTCGTATGTCGACCGCGAGATATGGCCTGTTATTGAAGATTTCTCCGCGGCGGTACGGGTCTTCGGCCAGAGGTTCTCTCATTTCCGGGTCGCGCAAAATGACCCCTGAGCCGATGATGCCGCCGTCCGGGCCTGAAAGCCATATATAGGCGCGGTCGCCCGCTTTAATCTGCTTGGGATATTGGTTCACCCTCCAGGTCAGAACATCAAGCGATTCGACCACGCCCACAACGTCGTAGTATTTGGGATTGCCTTGGAATATCCAACAAGAATGTTCTTCGGGTTCCGATAAAAACCGGCCGTACTTTTTTATGGCGTTAGAATTTGTTTTATGATCCACGGTCTCATCTCGCCTCGCTCTGCTGGTCTTCCGTTCGATTAAGATGTATGGAAAGTCGTGTGCCTATTTGCGATAAGTTACTTTAATGCCTTATATTTCCTGTTCCTATTCCCGCCGGTCGCGGCCACGGCGCCCTCGTCGGCAAGCTGGGCTAACACGCGTCGCGCCGTTGCGGGCGAGCGCGTGATTATTTTTGCCGCCGCTCCGAATACTCGGCTGTTTTCCTTTGATGTATCTGCGTCACCATCGCGGAGTTTCGGGTTATGTCCATATCGCCGTCCTCGGCGCGGGCGAAAAATTTTCCGTCGAACATTACGACCTGTGAATCCGGCGGAACATAGCACCACAGCACAAGTTTCCCGTCTATCTCCGCTTCCTCCAGCGCGAGGAACAGCATCGGCGCAAACCGTTGCGGATTGTTCAGCGTGGCGGCGAAGTTTTTCTTTATGCCGGAGGCCGCGTTTGGATTGATGCCGCTGATTTTGCCGCTGTAGTCAACGCCGAGCAGGATATGACCGCCGTAACGGTTTGAGAAGGCCGAGACGGTTTCGTAAACGCCGTTCGTGAGTTCGTTTTCGCAGCGTTTGAATTCAACGGTCAGTCCCTCGCCGTTACGGATCAGCCGTTTGAGTTTTTCAAGCAAGGGAATGCCCCTGTCGTGGTTGCCGTCCATATCTCCCGGCCTTACAGCTAAACTGTTGATGTTATTGTAGGTCAATTCATCGTAATATTCAATCGGGCTAGCGCTCTGTGCAGGGCAATCGCATAAAAAACGTAACCCTGTGAAATCACAAATATTCACAAACAGAGGCCTTGAAAAATCATCGTGACGTTTCAATATATTACGATTCTCACGCGATTGCCCTGAATGAATCTCGCTTGTTATTGGTGCGATTTTGAAGTATAATCATAGTGATGTATATTGTCGCGACAGACTTGACCCGTTTTATCCCGGAGGCTTGCCATGAGTGAACCCGCCCAGACTATGGAGGCGAAATCTATTCACACGGAACCTTTCCAAATGGAAAACGAAGGCAAATATCTGACTTTTCAACTGGCCAAGGAAGGTTACGGCATAGGAATTTTGAAAGTCAGGGAAATAATCGGCATGCTGCCCGTAACGCCGGTTCCGCAAACCCCCTTATTCCTTAAGGGCGTCATCAACCTGCGCGGCCAGGTCATCCCGGTGGTGGATTTGCGGCTCAAATTCGGGCTCATGGAAGAAGAGTACACCGAACGCACCAGCATCATCGTCGTCGAAGTCAAAGGCCTGGCCAACAACATTCCCATAGGCATCGTCGTTGATACCGTTTCCGAAGTCATCAACATCCAGGCCCACGAAATAGAGCCGGCCCCAAGTTTCGGCGCCTCCATAAACACTAATTTTATTCTGGGGATGGCCAAGACGGAAGGCGGCGTCAAGATACTGCTCAACATTGATCAGGTTCTTTCCGCTGAAGAACTCGGCGCCCTGTAAGTCGGGGCCGGCTTTTTCATCAGGACCGGGCGCGTTATAGACATCGACCCGGCTATTAAATATCGCAAGGCCTCGGCGGCCAATTTATTGTGATTTCTGGCTTTGACGAAATCACGCTTGATACGTTTATTCGGCCAGCCAATAATTTCTTCAGGCATCCCCGTGAGGTGAGACATGATTCCGGCCGCTTCGCTTAAGAGCGACGTTTTTTCGCCTTTGTTTCTTCTGGCGACGCTGGCTGCCGCCCTGGCCGGCGGCTGCGCGGTGAAGTATGAATATAAGCCTATTCCCGTCAAAGATATTTCAGCTTATCATAACAACACTTCAGTTCTAGGCGCTCAGGTCGGCGCCGAGGCCTATTGGCAGACCGCCGCGCTTCGGAGGCTTTTCGGCTTTAACCTCAAAGAGGCCGGGCTGATTCCCGTTCAAGTGGCCGTGGACAATCCAGGTTCCCGGCCGCTGACTATTTTGCGCGGGGCCAGAGTGCTGGACGAAGGCGGAGACTGGTGGGAACTTTTGCCCGAGCATGTGGTCTATAATCGCGTCAACGATTACACTTCAGGCGGCTTGGACGGCGAACGCCTTTTTAGACGTTCCTTTCTTTACGGGCTGGCCGGCGGCGTCGTGGGCGCGGCCGTAGGGGTGGTCGCCGGCGTCAATGTGGCCGAAGCGGCGGGCAAGGGCGCGGCCGTAGGCGGCGCCTTGGGCGCCGCTTCCGAAATAGCGGCCACGGATGAAAACCGCGGTTCCCCGGAAGAAGTGGCCCTGGATTTTTCAAGCCGTGACCTCGGCGGCGGCCGGGTCGTGGCCGCGGGCGCCGTTGAATCTGGCTTTTTGTATTTTCCGTCGGAAATGAAGCGTCCGGTCAGATTGCGTCTTTATTTCGCCCCAGGCGACGCGGCGGCTTCCTCAGCCCGGACCGGGGCGGCCTCCGGCAAGGCGACGATAGTAGAATTGCCCCTTTAGCGCGCATTTACCATACGCTTTTGGCGCCGGGGCCTTGAGATATGTAATGGCCGGGTCTATATTCCGACAGGGTGCCGATGCCTTTTCGTTCTTCCGACATGGCCCGCGCGCGATTGACGCGAAAAGGGCGCCGCACGGGCGGCTTAGCCTTTGAGGCCGCCTGCGGCCGGCTGGGGCGGCTGGCGATAAACTGGCTGTCGCGTCTGGCCGATCAGGCGGGTTTCGCCGGGCGCATAGTCATTCTTACCTGGCAGGGGCGCCGGGGCCGTTTTGGGCTGATGGCGCGCCTGACCCTGGAAGAAATATTCAAGCAGGCCTTCGGCGCCATAGGGCTGATAGTGCTGGTCGGCTTCATGCTGGGCTTCTTATGGTCGGTTTTATGGTATGGGACGCTCGGCAACATCGGCGGGCTGGAAAATTTTTCCACCTTTTTGATCTCCATCCATGCCATTCAGATTGCGCCCATCATGACCACGGTCATCGTCATTCTCAGGTATGGCGCCCCATCCACCTGGGAACTGGCGGCAATGAAGTCCGGGCGCCAGTTCGAAACGCTCGCCCAGATGGGCATTCCGCCGGAACACTATCTGGCCGCGCCCCGCATCATCGGAACCGCCCTGACCATGCCGGCGCTGCTCATGCTTTTCATCCTATCCTCATGCGCCGGCTCGTATTACCTGGCCTGGCGCTTCAACGGCCAGGCGCTTCTGGAGTTCCTCTTCGCTCTCAGCAACACCGCCAGGGGCTATCATTTCGCCATTATGGCCTTCAAGAGCGCGGCCGTAAGCCTGGCGCTCTCCTTTTTTTGCGTCTACAACGGCTTCAGCATAAATATCGACAATTTGAACGGCGGGGCGCTGGTCATACGCCGGGCCATGGGCGAGTCTTTCTTCTACTGCATGCTGGCCAGCGTGTTGATTTCGGTTCTTTATGTCTGAAGTTTCTTCGCCGGGAAACGTCGGCTCGTCGGCCGGGAGCGTCATCAAGGCCGTGGAGGCGCGCGTGCGCCATCCCGAAGACGGAGACAGCGGGCCGATGACCTTTGATTTGAAGCCGGGGGAGGGGGCTCTGGTCGCCGGCCTGTCTCTGCCGCTTTTGCGCGGCCTGATGGAAATATGTCTCGGCTCGCGCCGGCCGGATGAAGGGGCGATAAGCTGGAACATCGGCCGCGGCGGTCCCCGGCCGGGCGACCTCTGGAGCGGCTACGACTTTTATCGTCAAATCGGCTACGTCAATCGTCACAGCCAGCTTTTAAGCAATATCTCGCTCCTGGAGAATCTGATTCTTCTATACAGCTACGGCCGGCTGGAGCGGCCGGAGGCCGTCGCGCGGGCCCGCGGGATTCTGGAGATATTCGGCCTGAGCGAATATGAGGAATCCGCCGCCGATGCTCTGCCGGAACCGGAACGCCGTCTGGCTCTTTATGCCCTGTCTTTCTGCAAACGGCCCCGGCTTTTCCTGATGGAGCGTCCGGCGCAGTTTCTCGACCGCGATTTCGACAAAATCTGGGACATAGT
>JAISRV010000130.1 GCA_031273445.1 Candidatus Adiutrix sp.
GTTGGTGCGGCGACTTTGCCCTTAGGCCGAAAATGGTTTTGACGCCTCCGGGCGAATCCGGCGACGAATTCGGTCTGTCCCGCTGTGAGGGTTGCGGCGCCTGGCAAGTGGCCCCGCCGCTTCCCCCGGAGAAAATTCGCGCCTATTTTCTGGATCAGGCTCGCTGGCGTCCGGCTTCGGACCCGGACGGCCGCCTGGCGGACCCGGCCGTTCATCTGGAATACAGGCGCGCCGAATATGGCCGCTACGCGGCGGCCATGAAACCGCACCTGGCGGCCGGCGGCCTCGTGCTCGACGTAGGCGCCGGCGGCGGACTGATGCTTTCTCTTCTGCCGCCGCATTTGCGGCTTCTGGCTTTGGAGCCCCACCCGGCGGCGGCGGCGGCGGCCGGCCGGCGTGGTCTCAAGGTCCTGAGCGACTGGGCGGAGGACATTGATTTTCCTCCCGCCAGCCTGGCCGCGCTGATCATGAACCAAACTCTGGATCATCTGCATGATCCGGGTTATTTCATCTCCAGAGCTTCGACCTGGGTACGCCCTGGCGGTCTTATGCTCATATCCGGGCTTATAAATCCTGAAAGCTGGGCCGCCCGCGTCTATGGCGCCCGTTTCAGATTATGGCACCCGATGCATCAGATCTACCCCACGCCGGCCGCGATGGCCGAGGTTCTGGGCGGCTGGGGTTTTGAAATCATCAACTGGTGGCAACCTTATTTCGAGACGCCTCACGGAGGACTTCTGAAGTTGCTTTCCAGCCTTCCGGGCATGCTTGCGGCGACCGTAGGCCTTCCGAGCGATCGTGTTTCCCCCCCCTGGCCGGGCAACATCTTCAGCTTTCTAGCTCGGAAGACTATTTTGAGCCGCCCGCTGGAAAAACCCGCCGCTCTTCTCAACTGGCGAAGCGGCGGCCGTTGGCAGCTCAAAAGCGGCCATGTGGCTGGGCGAAGCCTGGATCGGCGGGGCGGCGGCCGGCCTTAGAGTTTGTCTGTAAATCGTCGTTTTGTCGATCGCCGCCATGGCGGTATTATTCCGGGGCACGCTCCGGCCTTGCGCGAAAGGGGTTCAGCGATGACGATGACCAGCCGGCGCGTTTTGTTCCATGAGCGTCCGGAACGGAACGTTATCTTTCACAGCGGCCGTCTTTATGAGCCCGGCGCGCGAATCGAAGACGTCATGCGCGACCCGGCCCGTCTGAATTCCTGGGAAGCCGATCTGGCGGCGGTAGGCTACGAGGCCGAAACCGATCGTTGGCGGCTGGTTCGCGATTTCGGCCAGAGTCCGCTCTACTATGCGCTTCGTGCCGACGGTTTCGCCTGGAGCTTCACTTATGCAGGGCTCCTGGATCTTCTGGCCGAGCCGGAACCGGATGAGGCCGTCCTCTTCGATTATCTGGCCACCCATTACCGGCATATCTTCCGCGATCCGGGGCGCACCTTTCACCGGGGCGTCCTTCAGGTCCCAGCCGGCTCATATGTGGACATCTCTTCGAGCCGGCCGCCTGTCGTGCGCCGCTGGCTGGATCTGTCGCACGATCCGGAGGTTTATCGCCTGGGGCCTGACGAGGCCACTTCGCGGCTGATGGAAATTATCAGCGACAGCGTGAAAAAGAGGGTTCTGGCGGCCCGGCGGCCCGCCTTCACTATTTCTTCCGGCCTCGACAGCGGCGCCGTGACGTCCCTGGCCGCGGCGCATCTGGATAAAGTCGAGGCTTTTTCCGTAGGCTATGCCGGCGAAGGCGTCGAGGAGTTCGACGAAACTTGGGGGGTTAACGAACTTACCCGCGGCCGCGACTGGAAATGGACTCACCTGGTGCTGGAGCGCCCGGACCTGGTCGGCGAGACGCGGCGACTTATAGCCCGGACTAAAAGCCCCGTGACCACCGTCACCTGGCTGGCCTATTTTCTGATGGCCGAAAAACTGAATGGTTTCGAAGAAATGTTCAACGGGCTGGGCGGCGACGAGAGCCTGGCCGGCGAATTTACTCATTTTTTCTATTTTTTCGCTGATTTGAAAAAAGACGGCGACGACTCGCGACTGGCCGCCGAAGTCGAGGGTTGGAGCCGCCTGCACGATCACCCTGTTTTCAGGAAAAATTGGGACGTGTTGACGGATTTCTGGCGCCGCAACCTGGATTTAGCGAGCGGCGAAATGCGGGTCGACCGGAACGTCTATCAGGCCAACTGGCGTTTTTTTGAGCCGCAATGGCTCAAGGCCTACGGCGACGCCGTTCCGCCCATGCCCAGGCCATATCCGAATTTTCTTTCCAATCGCCTTTATCAGGAAATAAATTTCGAAACGACCCCGCCCACTTTGTGGGGGCTCTGGCGGGCCAATGAAGCCTTGGGTTTGCGCGGGGTCGCGCCTTTTATGAGCCCGCGTCTTTTTAAATTGTGCTTGTCTTTGCCGGGCACGGTCAAGTATGATAACGGCGTGACCAAGGCGCTCCTGAGACGGGGGTTGGTCGGCCTTCTGCCTGAAAGTCTGCGTCTGAACACCAGAAAGATCGGCTTCAACGCCCCCATCCATCAATGGTTCAAAGAGCCCGGAGTGCGGGCGGCCACGCTGGAGATGCTCAATTACGGCCCTCTGGCCCGGCGCGGCTGGCTGCGCCCCGGCGCGGCCGAAGATATTTTTCGGGAACATGAAGAAGGCCGGGCCAATCACATGATGCTTTTGTGGCCCCTTTTAAACGCCTCGTTGTTTTTGAAAGATTGACTCGCCGAATAAACATGTCATATGAGGGAGTTTTACATGATGAAAGTCGTCGCTGTCTCCGTCAGTTCGGAAAAGGGCGTCAAAAAGAATAATGTGCCGGAAATAACTGTCGTCGTTGATTCAGGCGTGGAAAACGACGCCCATGCCGGCCTCTCCCCTCAAAGGCAGGTCAGCCTTCTAGCCCAGGAGAGCATCGACATCATGGTTCGGCAGGGCCTGACGCTGGCCCCGGGCGATTTCGCCGAAAACATAACCACTTCCGGGCTGGAGTTGCATGTCCTGCCTTTGGGCGCGCGGCTTAAAATAGGGCCTGAGGCCGTCTTGGAGGTCTCGCAGATCGGCAAGATCTGTCATCACGGCTGCTCTATCAGGCAGACCGCCGGCTCTTGCATCATGCCCACGCACGGCATCTTCGGCCGGGTGATCGCCCTCGGCCGCATCCGCCCCGGCGACGTGATAGCGGTGGAAACATGAAGCGGCTGAAACATGGAATATCAACGTTACAGCGGAAAATTAAACGAAATGTCGGCCGGTTCGGGCCGGACGACGGTTCTGAGCGGCCTGCCTCTCCATGGCCTGGCCTGGTTTCTGGCCCAGGTGATCGCCGACCGGGCCGAGACGATTTTTGTGGTCGTGCCGACTCCGCTGATGGCCGAAGACCTGGCCGGCGACCTGGGGTTCTTCTGGCCTTCCGGCCGTGCCCGCATCAACCTTTTCCCCGCCTTTGAAGCCAAGCCCTTCATGCCCCAATCCACCTCGCCGGAAGCCGCTTCCCGCCGCGCCTGGGCGCTACGCCAATTGGCTTCCGGCGAAGGGCCGCAGGTGGTGATCGCTTCGGCCGCCGCCACGCTCCGTCTGGTTCCGGCGCCTGGCGAAGCCGCGCTGAGGTTTCGGCGTATCGTCGCCGGCGCGGAGATTGATCTTGAAGACTTGAAGACTTTCCTGAGCCAAAACGGCTACGCCGCGGTAGGGCAGGTGGAGTCCAGGGGAGATTTTTCCGCGCGCGGCGACATTGTGGACATTTTCCCGGCCGGCCGAAGGCTCCCGGCGCGGGTGGAACTGTTCGGCGATTTTGTGGAATCCATCCGCTCTTTCAATATTCAGGACCAGCGTTCCGTCGACCGCTTGGACGAGCTATTGGTCGCCCCGGTTTCAGAGTTCGCCTATGAGCCCAGAGGCGGCGGTCTGGCCGCGGCCGAATTGGAAAAGCTGGCTCTGGCCAACGGCTGGCACGGACTGTTGTGGGAGCCTCTGGCCGAACGGCTCCGTTTGGCCGAGACTTTCAGCGGCCTGGAGTCTTGGACGCCGCTTTTCGCCTCTCTGGTTCCTCTTGATTCCTATATGAAGGCCAATGTTTTCAACCTGGTCTATGAGCCAGAGGAGTGCCGTCAGGCCGGCGAGGCGGCCTGGCTGAATCTTGCCAATCATTTCGACCGGCTGGCCCTGGAGGAACGCCCGCATTTGCCCCTGACGGCTCTGTATCAGGCGCCGGAAGAACTGGAAGCGTCGCTGGCTCGCAGCGGCGGAGGGCGCTGGCGGGTCAGGAACCTGCCGCTGCCGGATGAGGACGCGGCCGCGGCCCATATCCACATTCCGGTCGAACCCAATACCGACCTGAAAGCCACGACCGGCGCCGCCAGGCGCGGCGCCGGCCTTCTGGGGCCGCTGGCCGCCCGCATCCGGGGTCTGCTTGGCCGTGGGCTGAACGTCAACCTGGTGACGCGCACGGCCGAGCAATCCAGGCGCCTGGCGGAGATGCTGGCCGAATACGACCTGTCGGCCGCGGCCGTTCTGTCCGGGCGCGTCGCCGCCGGCCGGCTTGTTTTCACGGTGGGGCAGCTTTCAGGCGGTTTCGCGGCGCCGTTCGCCGGCGAAGCCTACATCAGCGAAGATGAAATTTTCGGCGGGCGGGAGCGCCGCCGCCGCCGGGCTTCCGAAGACCTCAAAGGGCTCAATTTCGCCAGCCTCAAAGACCTTTCCCCCGGCGACTTTGTGGTGCACAACATCCACGGCATCGGCCAGTACCTGGGATTGGTCACTCTCAGTCTTTCTTATGGGCAGAAAGGCGACTTTTTGCATCTGGTCTATAAGGGCGGCGACAAACTTTACGTGCCGGTGGAACTGTTCAGCGCCGTCGGCAAATATGTCGGCGCCCATGACCGCCCCCCGGCCCTTGACCGCTTAGGCGGGCTCACCTGGGGGCGTCTCAAGGAGAAGGTCAAGGAGAACATCCGCCAGATGGCCGAGGAGCTCCTTAAGCTCTACGCCGCCCGCAAAATCGCTCCGGGGCACGCTTACGGCGGCCGCGACAACCTTTTCACCGAGTTCGAAGCCTCTTTCGAATACGCCGAAACGCCGGACCAGCGGAAGGCCATCGACGAAATGTTGGCCGACCTGGCCGCGCCCCGGCCCATGGATCGTCTGATCTGCGGCGACGTCGGCTACGGCAAGACCGAGGTGGCCATGCGGGCCGCCTTCAAGGTCGTCAGCGAGGGGCGTCAGGCGGCGGTTCTTGTGCCTACCACCATTTTAGCCGAACAACACGGCCGCACCTTCGAAGAGCGCCTGGCTCCCTGGGGCCTCAGGATAAGCTCGCTGTCGCGCTTCAAAAAGCCGTCTGAAATAAAGGAACTGTTGAAAAAGGCGGCCGAAGGCTCGCTGGACGTCATCATCGGCACGCACCGGCTTTTGCAGAAAGACGTCAAATTCAAA
>JAISRV010000182.1 GCA_031273445.1 Candidatus Adiutrix sp.
GCCTTTTTGGCGGAATCGTTCATAATGCGCGCTCCTATTTGATAAGCCTTTTTTTATACATGAACACCGCTATGGCGATGCTCGCGGCGACCGCGATCAGCGTGGACAGATAGGCTTTAACGTGGCCCGCCTGGACGCCCAGAACCAGGAGAATGCAAAGCGCCAGGACGATAGGGGCCAGTTTCAGTTTGGACATGGCGAACTGGGCGAAAATGGCGCCGAAGAGGGCCGGCAGCAGAAACTGCAGAGCCTCCAGCACTGATTTCGGCAGCTGCTGCAAGGCCTGCGCGCCGGCGATGACGCCGATCGTCAGGATGACGATGTTGACCACGATGGAGACGGCCATGCCCAGGGTGGCGATGATCGCCCCTTCATTCGTGCCCGGCTCCACCCCGGCGACCTTCTGGGAGACCATGGCGCAGGGAATGCGGAGGTTGCTGATGTTGCCGGACATGAAGGCCATGTAGGTGCCGCTGACCCCGACGATGGGGAAATAGGAGATCGGCTCCACGAACCAGATTACGCCCACCGCGCCGGCGATGAGCACAAAGGCGGCCGCGATGGCGGAAACCGGCGGCATGAGGCCGAAAACGACGGCCAGCACGACCACCGGGCAGAAACAGAGAACCACGGCCGTCCAGTTGGTGAGGCGGCCCCATTTGATGATGAAGGGCAGATAGTCCTGATCGTATTTTTCCTGCGCGTTCATATTGCCTTCTCCTTTGGTTGTTTCTATAGTTTGAGCCAGACCACGGCGGCCGTCATGCCGCCGAGCAGGGCGAAAAAGAGCGCCCACTCCCGCAGCCATTTGATGTTTTTAAGGTCGGCCAATTTGTTGAGGACCATCATGACGAGGCCGCCGACGATGCAGGCCGCGGTTCTTTCATTGAGGGCGATCAGATGGGCGGCGCTGTTGGCGCCGAAAGCGGCCAGGATGGCCCCGGAGGCGATGACGCCCATCAGTTTGGCGTCGCTGCCGGAAAACTTCTTCTGAACCTTGTCCATCTTGTCGGCGCTCAGGGTGGCGAAGATGATCCAGCCCAAAGCGCCCAGGGTCATGGTCCAGACCGCGTTGGCGAAGGCCAGGCCGGTCATCTGATCCGAACCGATGGTCACGCCCATGGCCTGGGCGCCGAAACTGGCCGCCATCATCTCGAACATGGCCGAGCCGATGAAGGACAGGCGCATCCAGGAAATTGGCCCCCCGAGGGAAACCAAAAGGGCGATCATGGCGGTCAGAACGACTATTGAGGGGCCGAAAGCGGTGATGACGCTGCTTTTGATGGCCCCGTTCATCTGCTCCCGGCTCAGGCCGATCTCCAGGCCCGTGCGGTAGGATTTGCGCGCGAAAATAAAGGCCTGAACCAGCACGACCGCAATCGCCAGCCCGGCCGCCAGCCACATCCACAGACTGTTGGCTATGTCCAGATAATTCATCTCCTCCATCATGTTTCTCCTTATGTAATAGTATACACGGTTGTTGAAGGCCTCTGAGCAGGCAGTCGGGCCGGCGGCGGAGCGGCCGCGCCTCTGGCTTAGGGCGGAAACAACTAATAAAAATCGCGGCGAATTTAGCCCTTTTAAACTATCGCCCGCCCGCCGCTTGGTGAAGGGGCGGAGCTTGAATGTTTAAAGACAATTAAAAGACATTAATGTTGTAATGATAATCTGTTTTAACTTATTTGTCAATATTTTTTTCAATATTTTTATATCATCAAAAATATATATATTTTCAATATATTACAAATTTTTATCTTTATTCGGGCCCGCCGCGTAAGCCGAAAAATAAAACCGGGCGCCCGAAAGATGAATTCGGGCGCCCGGTCAGTCCACTATCGTGGGGCCGATGTCGTAATATTTAGAGTTCGCCTTCAGCGGCTTTTTTCTTCAGCACTTCGCCTTCCAGAGCCTTTAGATGCTCGACATAGATGTCGGCCCAGGCGTCGTTGGAGCCCAGCCCCTTAAGGTGGGCGGCAACCTGATAGCCGGCCTGGGCGAAGGCCGTGTTCCAGCTGTCCTCTTCCCCGCCGGCCATGTCGTTTCTGGCGTGATCGCCGGCGACCACCATCAGGGGGGCCAGAAGGACGCCAGCGGGGCGACGTTCTTTTTTATTCATGGCCGCGAGAATATCCGCCAGGTCGGGCTGACCTTCCACCAGGCCAATGTAATTATCCGGCCCATAGACTTTGCGCAGTTCTTTTTCCAGTTTCCGATAAGCGGGCTGAGCCATATGTTCGTTGCCGTGACCCATGAGAACCAGGGCCATATTTTTCTGTCTGGCTTCATTGACCAAGGGAGCCAGGGCCTGGGCGGCGCGCTCAATGTCTTTAGCGCGGCCTTCGCCCAGGGCGGGTTCGCCTAGGCCGATCCAGGGGAAGGGATGGAGGCGGCGCTTTAAAGTTTTGATGTTTGCCAACTGACTGACCGCGCTTTTGAGGTCGCCGTATTCCTCGCCGTTGGTCACATGCAGCGACTGCGCCAGTATGACTCGGGGGCCGCGTTCCTGAAGGCCGGCCAACACCGTCAGGGGATTGGCGATGCGGTAAATTTCTTCCGGAATTCCGGCGTTTTTCCGGCGGAAGGCTTTGTCGTCGGCCCGCTGGCGCCAGATGTCCCGGATGATGTTGGAGGTGAAGGCCAAATGGACTTCATAACCGGGAAAGGCGGCCTGAACGCGTTTTTTGACATTGAGAATGGAAGTCAGGGCTTCCGTTTCCGTGGTGCCGAAGGCGGCTAGAACTATGGCCGGCTTCTGTATTCTGTCGTCGGCCGCGGCTAGGGGCGGGCTAAAGAGGGCCAGACACAGGGCGGCCGCTAAAAAAAGACGGCCAATGGATTTTAAAGACATCATTTTACTCCTTGAGGCGAATGTAGAGTGGTGAAGGCGGGTAAAACCCGCAGCGAAAAAAAAAACGGCCTCCCTCGTCAAGAGGAAGGCCGCAATACCGTTTTTATCGCGTCCATAAAGCCCCGGCCGGGGGCATTTTTGTAGAGGCCGGTCAACACGACGCCGCGCGGGACAATTTCACCCGCGGCCCGGTTTTCATTTCGGCCCAGAGGCTATGCCTCCCTCGCCCAAAAACGCGCTTACGGCCCGGTTTCCCGTTCGGCATAATCAGCGGGCAGGTCTTCTGACTTCCGGATCGACGCGTCGCATCCGCCTTCCCGCTTGCGCAGTGACTGGCCTGGCGGCCCTGGAGCGACGTTCCCCGGTTACAGCGGCGGGTCCGTGACGGATTTGCGCCGTCTTCCCTATTAAGTCCATGCGGACGCCCATTTGATGGATAAAGTGTACGCAATCGCCCGTTTTTTGTCAAGTCTGGCGCTTGGGTGTGTAGAAGCAAAGTGATAATGTCCGGTAAAGACGAAAAGAGAGGAGGTGAAAATAAAACGACGAAGGCAAGCAGCAGGTGGAAACTACCCTGCGTGGGCTGATCGTGCCTGATTACGACATTCTGAGCGCCGCGCCGGCCTCTGTCCTGAACAAGCTGGACCGGGCCATCCCGGCCCTGGCCAGGCTGAAGGCCCGGGGAGCGGGCTGGGACATGGGCGGCGTGTTGACGGCGGCCCTAAGGCAGATAGGCAAGGCCGAAGCCAAGGGAACCAGGCTGGACCACTACCTGGCCCAGAACGAGATGTTCGGGGAGATCGACCCGGACAAGAACCGGCCGGCCGTGCAGATAATCGCCCTGACCCTGACCAACGCGACCCAGAAGGAAACCCAGGCCCGTTTCGAGATCATGGCCGCTGAAGCGGAAAAGCAGAGCCGGGGAGAATCTTCGCTGCTGGAGATGGAGGAAATAACCCCGGCCGCGGCCTTCATAACCGCCTTTCTGAAGCGGGCGGCGGTCATAGGCGATGAAAAGACGGCCGACTTCGACCCGGAGACGAACACGCGCCACGCGGCCCTGCAATATGTTTACGACAACGGCGGCAAAACGCACAACGTGGCCAAGGCCATTGAAAAGCTGCAAAAGGAGAAGGCCAACAAAAAGACGACGGAAGAACGCCGGACGGCCATTGAGGAAACGCTCAGGATACTGGCCCCCTATTCCGGAACGGTCAACGTCTACGAGCCGAAAACCGGCGCGAACCTTCAGTATCAGGAAGGGCAGACGCTGTTTCAGCATGCCTTTAAAGGATCCGAAATCCCGTCCACGCCTCTGCCCAAAGGCGCGACAAGCATTGACGTTGACGGCGTTTCGCGCCCCGCGACGAACAGCGAAGGCCGGCCCCTGCACTGGAGCGAGGAAGGGGTCAGGAATTTCTGGCGCTGGTTCGGGGATTCCAAGATGTCGGACGAAAAAGGCCGGCCAGTCCTCTTGTATCACGCGACGCCGAATGATTTTGAAGCTTTCGACAAGAAGATGAGCGGGTCGACCACGGGCGGGAAAGACACTCGCGGGGTCTTCTTTTTCACCACCAAGCCGCAGGTCGCCGAAGAATTTTTAGGGCGGCAATATTACACGCCCGACGGGGAAAACGTGCTTGAACATTACCCTGACGGCGCGAACATCATGCCTGTGTACATCAGGGCGACAAACCCGAACGTATATGAATTCAGCGGCGGCGCGTATGACGAAAACGAAGTGGCGGGCATAATAAAGGAGGCGCGGCGCAACAAGAATGATTCAGCGGCCCTTATGAACATCGCGGACGGAGGCATAACCACAGTCGGCCGCTGGCCGGTCGGTCATACCATTATCGCTTTTTCCCCCACGCAAATCAAATCCGTCAACAATCGCGGAACCTGGAAACGTAACGACTCCAGAGTTTTGTATCAGCATGCGCTGAACAGGGATCCGCAGTACGCCGAACAGCAGGCGAAGTTCGATGCTTCTCCGGCCGTCGAAGTGACTGGGAAAGAAATTTTCGCCTCGCAAACAGATCTTCCGAAAAAGATGTCTGAAAGACGTAATAGCGTCATTGCGTGGCTTAACAAAAAGAAGTGGCTGAAAACTTTTAAGAATCAGGATACAGGGTGGGACGTTAATGTTTCCAATGGAAGCGTCCGGGATATTTCCGCGCACGGGATGGATTTTGGGAAGGCTCAGGTAATCGCCGCCCTGCCGGCTATTATCCAAAACGGGATTTATCTTGCGCCAGGGAAAACAACCGCCGCCGGACACAAGCGGCACATCTTCGCTTCAAAGGTCAACATAGGGACAGAAAAGTTCGTTGTCGGTTTTATTGTTGAAGAAGATAAAAACGGCAGACGTTTTTATAACCATGAGCTTACGGAAATAGAAAATCTCGACCGCCCTTCACTGGCGCGTTCGCGTAATAGCGGCGGCTTACCAGAGGCTGGTCGAGATTCCGTAATGAATATAGTACACGAACATCTCGGCGTCAAGCCCGATCTGACTCTTTACCAAACCGCCTGGAACGGCGCGGCGGAGCTGTTTGAACAATTCAAGGAAGAATTCATAGGCTCGGGCATAGGAGAAAGACTTTACGGCTGGGGCTTTTATTTCAGCGACAACCGGCACAACGCGGACGGCTACCGCCGCCGGCTCAGCGGCGACAGCCAGACGATATACAACGGCAAGCCCTATTTCCAGATGTATAACGGCTGGAAGCATTTCGACGAAGACAACAATTTCAAAAGGCTGCCTTACGATTCGGCCCTGCGCCTGGCCTTGGACGTTTTTGAAAGGTACGGAAAAGACGACGGCAAGATCAACCTGCAAGATAAACTGAAACCTCTCCAGGCTGAACTGAAAAGCGTATTGGCCGGCCAGGCCCCCCAGACCCGCAAGACGGTCATCGACGCCGAAGGCAGGCTTGATGAAATCTTGTTCGACGAAGCCAGGCTGCGGAAGGAAATAAAAACAGCCAAAGAGGCCATAAAAATAATAAAGCGCCTTGAAACCGCCAAAGGCGGCGCGCTTTACAAAGCGGACATTCCCGAAAACGATGTCTTGCTGGATTACGACGCCGGGCTGGCGGAACAGCCGGAAAACGTCAGGAACTCCCTGGAGGCCCTGGTTGAAAAACATGAACTCGGCGACCTGCTGACCCGGCCGGAAGAAGGAGAGACCCCGGACGGCCTGATCATCTACAAGCGGCTGGCCCGAGAACTGGGCGCGGGGAGAGAAGCTTCCCTGCTCTTGAACGAATACGGCGTCAAAGGGGCGCACTATAGAGCCAGGGGCAGCCAGGACAGGGGCGCGAACACGCGGAACTTCGTCATTTACGACGTGGGGTCCATTAAGATTCTGGAGAGCTTTTTCCAGAACCAAACCGGCGGCCGGAAGGGGCAAGGCCCGAAGGGAAGCTTCGCCATTGTGCCCGAAGGCTATCTGATAGAACTGTTCAAAAACGCCGACCTCTCGACGCTCCTGCACGAAACCGGGCACATCTTTTTCGCCGACATGAAAAGAATCATCGAATCGGGCGCGGCTGATCAAACCCTGATCGACGATTTCGCCAAACTGCAAAGCTGGCTGGCCCGCTTCGACGACCAGGCGACTTTGAAAGAAGAATACGAAGCGCAGTTCAGGGGCAGCCGGAATTTCGGCAATAAGAATTTCGAGGCCTTGAGCCCGGAAGAAAAACTGCGGCTTACGGATGTGGCCAAACAGGAATATTTCGCCCGGGGCTTTGAAGTCTATCTGAGCGAAGGCAAGGCCCCCAGCAAAGAACTGCAAGGCGCTTTCGACCGCTTCAAAAGATGGCTGACCAAAATATATGTGGAGGCCAAAAAAGCCCTGGGCGTGGAACTGACCGACGAAGTGCGCGGGGTTTTCGACCGGCTTCTGGCCGGGGAAATAGAGATAGCCGAAACAGCGGCCCGCAACGAACTCTTGGACCTGACCCGGCAGGAACTGGACGCCCTGGGCCTGACCGGGGAGCTGCGCGTAAGAGCGGCCCAGCTGATGGAGGCGGCCCGGCGGGCCGCCGTTGACGACCTGCGGCGGGACAGAGACAAAAACAGGCGGCGGCGCCTGCAACTCTACGCCAAGGAAGCGGCGGAGGAATTGAAGAAAGAAGGTCTTTACGCGGCCCGGAAGGAACTGCGCAAGACGCCGCTGGATATCGACGCGGTCAGGGACAGCTACGGCCGGGACCTGGTCGGGCAACTGCTTAAAAAATTGCCGGGCAGCCTGAGAAAGACAGGCGGCGAAGACCCGGAAGTCTTCGCCGCCCGGCACGGCTTCAAAAGCGCCCTGGACATGCTGACGGCCATCTTGGACGCGCCGAACCTGGGCCAGGCCACGGATGCCAGAGTCAAGGCCAAGGAGACCGCCCACGACGCGGCCTATCTGGCTCTTGACTATCTGCTGGACACACAGGAAGTGAAGCGGCAGTTCGACATCGTCGGCCGCAAGCTGGCCGAAAGTCTGGGCCTGGACACGGTCGAAAAGGAAGTCTTCGCCGAAGCGGCGGCCCGGGAGCTGCTGGGGATGCCCATGAAGCGGGCTCAACAAAGCGGCCGCTTTTTGGCCGACATGCGCCGGGCCCTGCAGAAATTTCGCGCCTCCCTGGCCGGCGGCGACAAGCAAGGGGCGCTCAAGGCGCACCGCCAGGCCTATCTGAATCTGGAGTTCACCCGCCAAAGCCGGACCATCGAAAAAAACAGGGAAACCCTGGTTCGCCGGGTGAATGAATTCATCGCCCGCCGGGCGGCCGACCCTGACGCCCGCTTTGTCGTGATGGACCTGGCCGCCCGGCACGGCCTGACCGCGGTCAACGAACGGCTGGCCCAGGGGCGCGATCGGGGCACGATTTTGAAATGGCTGACGGAGGCGGAAGAAGAAGGCTACTCGTCCGCCGCCCCGGCCATTATGGTAGCGCCCGGCCGGGCCTGGCGGGACATGAGCGTGGGCGATTTCGCCGAACTGGCCGGCGCCCTGAACTCGGTGATCAAGATCGAAGGCGCCCGCCGCACGGTCACGACGGAGGGGAAATCTTATTGAATACACGGCTTCCCTGGCGGACAGGAATTTACGGCAAATAATGATCGAACACGCCAATGAGGACCTGCGGCAGAACCTGAAGACAATAACGGAACAGGTCAAAGCCGATCCGGAACTGGCCCTGGGGCTGAGCGGCGAAAGAAGAGCCTACGTCAACGCGACGGCGGTAGAGAGCTTCTTCCAGGAGGCGGTTGAGCAAACGGGCGCGGATATGGACGACGTCGTGAGCGGACTTATGGAGCCGCTGGGCGTCAGCCGTGACGCCTTTTTCGAGGCCCTGGACAACGGCACGGACGTTCTGATCGACCTGACGGCCCTGCCGGAAGTGGTCAACAACCCCTTATGGGACCAGATAATAGACCTGGCCACGGTCGAACCCCTGGCAGTGACCAGGGAGATGGAAGCCGATCTGGCGGAAATGGCGGCCAACCCGCCGGTCATCCTGGGCCGGGCCGACGCGGACGTGACCACGGAAACCAAAACCGACCTGGAAAGACGCCTGACGGCGGCCGGCCGGAGCAAGGCCGATACTAAACGCGACGCGATCATGTTGTCGCGTATGGCCGGCAGGCTGGCCAGCTATACCGGGGCGGACCCCAACGCCTTAATCAGGAATGTGATATTCGGACGGGCCGGGGTTGACGGGCAGCTGGCGGCCGGGCAAGGAGGCCTGAATCAAGGCCGGATCAGTCAGGCCATATCCTCGCTGTTCCAGCGCGTCTGGAACGGCGCGGCGGAGCGCTTTGAACAATTCAAGGAAGAATTCATCGGCTCTGGAATCGGAGAAAGACTTTACGGCTGGGGCTTTTATTTCAGCGACAACCGGCACAACGCGGACGGCTACCGCCGCCGGCTCAGCGGCAACAGCCAGACGATATACAACGGCAAACCTTATTTCCAGATGAATAACGGCTGGAAGTATTTCGACGAAGACAACAGTTTCAAAAAAATGCCTTACGATTCGGCCTTGCGTCAGGCCCTGGACGTTTTTGAAAGGTACGGGAAAACAGACGGCAAGCTTAACCTGCAAGATAAACTGAAGTCTTTCCAGAAAGAATTAGGGGCCGTACTGACCGGCCGGGCTCCACAGACCCGCAAGACGGTCATTGGCTACGAAGGCAGGATGGATGAAATTCTGTTCGACGAAGCCAGGCTGCGGAAGGAAATAGAAACAGCCAAAGAAGCCATGAAAATAATAAGCCGCCTTAAGACCGCCAAAGGCGGAGCGCTTTATCAGGCGGACATTCCCGAAAACGACGTGTTGCTGGATTACGACGCCGGGCTGGCGGAACAGCCGGAAAGCGTCAGGACCTCTCTGGAGACCCTGGTTGAAGAACGCGGACTCGGCGATATGCTGACCCGGCCGGAAGACGGCGAAGCCCCGGACGGCCTGACCATCTACCGGCGGCTGGCCAGAGAACTGGGCGCGGAGAGGGAAGCTTCCCTGCTCCTGAACGAATACGGCGTCAAGGGAGCGCGTTATGCGGCCAGGGCCAGCCATGACCGGGGCGCGAATGCGCAAAACTTCGTCGTTTACGACGCGGGGTCCATTGAGATTCTGGAGAGCTTTTACCAAAGCGCCATAAACGACCAGAATCAGGCGGAAAACGAAGAAGTTTTTTCCGAACCGGAAGGGGCCAAGGAGACGCCCAGCCGGGCCTGGCCGCGGGGTTTTCCCAATGTGACGCCCCTGACCACGGTGGGCAGGATGAAAGCCCATCCGGACTACCAGGCGGCCAAAGGCGGCGACAGGGAAGCGGCGGCCCGGCTGATTCTGGACATTATGGCCGGGAAAGCCCAGCAGGAGAAACTGCGGCAACTGGCCGAGGCTTACCCGGACGCTATTGTGGTTCCGGTCCATGCGGAAGAACAGTCAGGAAGAAATAGGATACCGGGTAAATTCGCGGACTATATAGGCAAAGCGGCCGGGCTGGAAGTGAACACCGATATCATTCAAGCCGGCCGTGTAGGCCGAACCGGCAGCGACGCCTGGCATCGCCTGGCCTTTCGGCCCAAGTTCGACGGAGAAGTGCAAAAAGGCCGGCAATACATTCTGGTTGACGACGTGACCACCGGCGGAGGCACCTTCAGCGAACTGCGGCGCTACATTGAAATGAACGGCGGCCAAGTGGTCCACATGGCCAGCCTGGGCACGGCCCAATTCAGCGCCAATATAGCCCTGAGCGAAAAAACAAGGCTTGCCCTGGAAGCCCAATATGGTGTAGAATCATTACAATCATTCTTAAAGGAGACCGGTCTTTATGGCGGAAACCACCAAGCCCTCACCGAATCCGAAGCCAGAACAATCCTGGCGGCCCGGACCCTTGACCAGGCGAGAAATAGAATCCTTGCGACAAGACAGAAGGGACTGTCACAAACACAGCCAGGAAGCCTTCAAGGACGTGAAGCCGCTGGCGAAGCGGTAAATTCCCCCGCCCCCGCCGGCGCGTCGCCCGACGCGCCCGGCCAAAAATCCCCTAAATCCCTTTATCAAGACCAAAACGAATTTCGCGGCCGCACGGACTTTCTGCCCGGCAACATCGCCCGCGTCGTTTTTAGCCCCAAGGCCGACTCTTCCACGGCCATGCACGAGTTCCAGCACATTTTCATCAGAATGGCCAAGGGCATTCTGGCCCTGCCTGACGACCAGATCATCGACAAGGCCGCCCGTGACCAATTGCGGACCGACATCGAAGCCCTGGGCCAGTGGGCCGGGCTGAAGCCGGGCGAAGAATGGACCACGGAGGCTCACGAGAAAGTCGCCAAGGCCTTTGAGGCCTATTTGATGGAAGGCAAAGCCCCGGTCAAGGAACTGCGGGGGCTTTTCAGCCGCATGAAGAAGCTGCTGCTGGACATCTACAAAACCTTAAAAAATCTGAATGTGGAGCTGACTGACGACGTGCGCCGGGTCTTCGACCGTCAGCTGGCCACGGAAGAGGAACTGGCCCTGGAGAGCTGGCGCGAGGAGCCCGTCTTCAACCTTGACGACATGCAAAAGGAGGTGGACCCGCAGCTTTGGGCCGAATATACGGCGGCCCGGGAAAAAGCCCGGCAGAAGGCCCGGGAAGATTTGGTCAAATTCCGCAACGCCGAGCATAAAAAACTGGTCGCCAAGTGGAGAAGAGAGGGCCAGGCGGAAGCCCGCCAGGACCCGCGCCAGCGGCATCTGGCCGATATCGTCAACGGCGGCGGAATCAGGCGGAACAGCCTGGAAGCCGGGGGCTACGACGCCGAGGCCATCGCCATGCTGGCCAAAAAGCGCGTGGGCCTGATTACAGCCAAAAACGACAAGGGCCAAGGCTACGACGAATGGGCCAAAACCTTCGGCTATGACGACAACAGCGACGACTTTATTCAGGACATCATCAACACACCGACCATTGACGAACTGACGGAAGCCTATGTGGCCGAGCAAGAGAGCCTGTTCGCCGACTATTTCGACGCCGAGCTGGGCATAAGCGAAGCCGAGATCGACGTCTACGAGATGGAACGCAACATGATGCTGGCCTTTCTGGGCCGGAAGCCGCCGAAGCCCGGCAGTTGGCGCGACATTAAAGCCAGGATAGATCAGAAAAACGGCCTGAAGACGGTGGAGGAGCTGCTGAGCCAGAGCGGCGAGGAGCTGAAGGCGGGACTGAAGGCCATAATCAGGGCGGCCCGGGATTACTACAAGGAGGGTCTGGAAAAGGGCCTGGAGACGGGGAAGAAGAAAGGCTACAAGGAAGGGGCGCAAAGCGCCGGCCAAGCCGGCTTCGACCTGGGCACGGCCCAGGAAAGGGATCGGGCCGCGAAGCAGCGGGTCAAGCTGATGGCCCAGGAACGGGCCAGGGCCATGGAACAGCGGCTTAATTTGGCCGCGCGGCTGAGATCGGCCACGGAACACAAAATAGAGGTTCTTAAGACCGAGGCCGAATGGCGGAAGATCGTCGGCCAGAAGGCGGCCCTGCCCTATAAATACGGCGGCATTGAGCCGGAATATCACGCGCAGATAAAAAACCTGCTGGCCCGGGCCGGGATGGGCCAACCGGTTCAGGCCAGAAGCGGCCTGGGCGAGTTCATTCAGCAACTGGAAGCGGACGGCGCCCCGGTGGCCGTGGCCGACTGGCTGATGGCGGCCGAGTGGCCGCGCCGGCAGGGCGGCAAGAGGGCCGGCTCATTGAAAACCTGGCGCGGCCTGAGCTACGACCAGTTTATTGACCTTAAAAACGCGGTGAAGAATTTAACCCTGCTGGGCCGCACCCAGCAGCAGGTGCGCGTGGACGGCCGCTTGAGGAACGAGACCGAGGCCGTCAGGGAGTTGATTGTTGGTTTACCAAAATGGTTTATCAAAAGGGATAAGGGGTTGTGGATTGTTTCAGTAACCCCTTGATTTTATTGGTGCGCCGCATAGGAATCGAACCTATAACCTAATGATTAAGAGTCATTTGCTCTGCCAATTGAGCTAGCGGCGCATACAATCTGTTTGAATTATATTGGAAAAAATGGTTTTGTCAATAGCCTGATTCGTCAATTTTGCGAGTAAGTAAAATGCCCTAAGACGGATATTTCATGAGGCTACTTTGATTATGCGCAAAGAGTGACGTCAAGACGCTTTTTGCAAAAACGTAATCGGCAAGCGGCTCAAACAGATAGTTTAACGAAGGGCCGTCAGGGCTTGAGCCCGGCGATGATTTCGTTTATTATTGACCGGAACGCGACAATGTCTTATGTTGAACACGGCGCTTTGCTCAATCAATGGCGCGATAAAAAAATCCGGCCGCGAGGCCGGACTACAGGGAGCATCATAATGCCTAAACTTTTCAGAAAAACCATCGCGGGCCTCGCCTTGCTGGCTATAGCCGCCTGGGCCCCGACTGCCTATGGCGCGGATCAAAACAGCGGTCAGACGGACTTCAAGCTCGGCGAGCATTATGTCGAATTGTCCAAACCATACGTCAAAATCAGCAAATCCGCCCAGCACAAGATAGAAACGGTTCTTTTCCTGTGGTATAATTGCCCATCCTGCTATCGTCTGGATACCGATATAAATCAATGGGTAGAAAATCTGCCCGACGATGTGGAATTTATCCGCCTTCCGGCGATTTTCGGCCACCCGGCAGTAGACTTGCACGCCCGCATTTTTATGACCCTGGAAATCCTGGGGGCCGACAATACCGTTCATGTCAAAGTTTTTGACCTTTTTCAGCGTCAGAAGCAGGTGGTCAACGCTGTCGCCGAGCTGCCCTCTCTGGCCCAAAAACTCGGCTTCGACCCGGACAAGTTTGTAGAAACATTCAATTCGCCCGCCGTAGACGCCGAAATGGAGCGTGTGCAGAAACTGATCGACATCTACCGGGTAAATGTGGTGCCGACTATTATCATCAACGGCAAATACGCTTATGATTCCGGCATGGTCGGAGGAGTCCCCAATTTTACCGATTTGGCCGACATATTGATTGAAAAAGAAAGACAAGCCGCCAATCCGGCCCAATGAGCCGCCGGGCGGGAGAGCTCCGGCCGCGCCGTAGCGCGGCCGGGGCCTGCTAAGAAAGGCGTTTATTTAGGAAAGAGCTATTAGCGAGGATTTGTATAAGGCTGGGGTGAGTGAGGGGATTTGAACCCCCGGCCTCCAGGGCCACAACCTGGCGCTCTAACCAGCTGAGCTACACCCACCGTCAATCGACAATCGATACTTATACCCCAGATTGAAGACGAAAGCAAGCATTTTTAAAAAATCTCTATATCACGGCCAGGGCGAGCCCCTGGCGCCACCTCAAACGGCCGGGCTCCCGAGTCGACATCAGGTTCGCGGGTAGCCCTATTTTGTGAGATGATCAATGAAATCAATTGCAACTAAAAATGCATTAGGCTTGACTATCTGCCATGATATAACGGAAATTATTGTCGGCGAACATAAAAAAGTGGCCTTTAAGCGCGGACACGTGGTGCGCCCTGAAGACATCCCCCATCTTCTGCGCCTGGGAAAAGAACACCTGTTCGTCTGGAGCGATAACCAGGAGGGCTGGCTGCATGAAGATGAAGCCGCCCGGCGCATCGCCGCGGCCATCAGCGGCCCGGGCGTGGTTTCCGACGCGCCGGTCGAAGGACGCATCAACCTTAAATCTTCCCGACGGGGCTTGGCGGTAATTGATTTGGATCTTCTGACGGAAATAAACAATGTCCCGGACGTGACCGTGGCCACGATTCACACTATGCGCGAAGTGGCTGAAGGTCACTTGCTGGCTGGAACGCGGGTAGTGCCGCTGTGCGTGCCGGAAGGGGCTATAGAAAAAGTCGAGGAACTGTGCGTCGCCCGCCCGCCCCTCATTACGGTGCGCCCCTTTGAAAACCACAGGATAGGGATCGTCACCACCGGCAGCGAAGTTTATCACGGGCGAATTAAAGATGGTTTTGGCCCTATTTTAAAAGAAAAATTCGCGCATTGGGGCGGAGAGATAATATCCCAGACGCTGGCGCCGGACGACCCCCGGGAAACCGCGCAGGCCATAGAGAAAACAATTGACGCGGGCGCCACTATAGTTGCGGTGACCGGGGGCATGAGCGTCGATCCGGACGACAAAACTCCGGCCGCCATAAGAACGGTCTCGACTGAAATAATAACTTACGGCGCGCCGGTCTACCCCGGCGCCATGTTCATGCTGGGCTACAGAGGCGACATCGCCATCATGGGTCTTCCCGGCTGCGTGATGTATGCCCGGGCCAGCATTTTCGACCTTATAGCTCCGCGTATCCTGGCCGGGCTGCGTCTCTCCCGCCGTGATTTTATCCATCTGGCCCACGGCGGTCTATGCGAAAACTGCCCGGAATGCCGCTATCCCAACTGCGTTTTCGGCAAAAGCGGCTGACTATGGCTAATAAAATCAGACCTCGCCGGACAATTCCAGGGCGCGGCGATCCAGAAGAGCGGTCAGGCCTTCCGTCGAAGGGTCGTGCCCGAAAACATCGCGCCACAGGCGCGGGCTCTCCATGCACATATAGATGACGGTCTCCGGCCGCAACGTTTCTTTGAGGGCGGCGACAAGCGCTTTATACATGCGGGCGCGCAAAGGGCGCGGATAGCGCATCTTCCCGTCGCCGCCGCGTATGAACTCGCCGTCGTATATGCGTGTGCCGGGCCGCCGCTCCAACATGACGTTCTTCAGGCTCGGCAGGTAACGGAAACAGCCCAGGGAAACCCAGGCCACAGTCGCCTGGCCCAGATGCTGGCCGATGAGCCTGACCGTTTCCCGGTAGCCGTCTTCCCAGCCGGGGTGGTCGATAAGGGGATCAAAGTGAAGCCCTATGGGGAAACCGGCCTTGGCGGCCCGGCGGGCGGCCTCCAGCCTGGCCGGGAGGGGGGCCGCGCCCGCCTCTTCACTGCGGCAGACGCCAGGCGCGTTGACCGAAAAACTTATGACCGTTCGCCCATTGTGCTCAAGGCCGAGCAGATGATCAACACGGTCGGTTTTAGTCTTCAGTTCCAGCGTGGCCGCTCGCGATTTAGCAAAAATCGGCGCCATTCGCGCGGCCAGGGCGGTATTCTCGTCCAGCAGCAGGCTGTCGGTGAACTCGCCGGTGCAAAACCGCTTCGGGCGCTTATCGGGCGGCAGGGCCAAAATATTCTTCAGCTCCGCCAGCCCTTCTTCCACGTTGCCGAAAAGCGCCAGGGCCTCCGCGCCAAGGTAGGCCTCAAGGATGCAGTAGCGACAGCCCATGGTGCAGCCCAGCCCGAAGTGAAATATCGCCAGACCGCAGCAATTGTAATTGGGCGTGGCCGGACAGGGCTTGATGAAAGCGCCCCGATGCCTGGTCACCAGCAGATCGCGCCGCCCGAAAGCCGAATAGTCGGCCGGACCTATGGGCGGCAGGCGCGAAAATTCTCGCCCGGGAAAACGTTCCGCGAACCGCTCGCCCAGAAACTCGTCTTCGATCAGAATCCGCCCGCCTCCTTTTGTGGCCAAAGGCCCCGTCGCCCGGTTCGGCCCGCCCTGCCGTTTCGCCTCATTGGTCATCGCCGTCATCCAGATCGTCGTCCAGGAAGAGCCCGCGCATGGCCGCTTTATCAGGAAGTTCAGCCACGCGGGCGGCCAACCGGGCAAACTCTTCATAGGTGGAAAAAGTCAGTCGCAGACCGTAACTGACGTCTTCGAAGCTCCAGTCCGTCTCCAGGCGCATAGCCCGCGGCAGCGCCAACTCGCGTATTTGACGCCGCCGCCGGTCAGTCAATTTCGCCAGACGCGGGTGGCGCCGCCGCCACAGAAGCTCGCGGGCCGCTTCTTCCGCGTCCGCCCGCTTTTTTTCAGCCGCCGGCCGCAAGACTGCCGCAAAAGAAGGCAGGGCCAGAAGACGAGACGGGGGCAAGTTTTCACGCCGCGCCACATCCTCCAGCCAGTCCAGCCACTGCTTTTTTTTCTGTTTGCTGGGTTCAAGCCGGTAAAAGAGATCAAGCAGCGCCGCCCTTTCCTTTTCCGGCCAGGCGGCAATGCGGGCCGCAGTCTCCAGATCCAGCCGGCCGCGAGCCAGCTCCTCCAGAGCCTCTGGCGGCAGTTCGGCGGCGCGCCGACGCCATTGCCGTATTTTGGAGGAACCCCCAAGTTCCAAGCAAGCGGCTAGAGCGGAAGATTCTTCAGGGGTCAGATGTTCGGCCAGAAAGCGCCAAATCAGAGCCGTTTCAGCCTCGTTCCAGCCTCGCTCCTGATTGTCGGCCAGAGCCAGGGCCGCGGCCCGACCGAGGGACAGCGGGCCAAGGTCCACCACCGGGGCGCTTGAACAGCCCAGGGCGCGCAAGGCCGCCAGCCGCCTGGCGCCGGCGGCCAGACGCTGTTCCGGCCCGTCGTGAAAAATGATGAGAGGGCGCGCCAGGCCGACCGCCTCAATAGAGGCGATCAGCGGCTCCAGAGGCCGGGACAGACTTTGCGGCAGGAAGGGATAAAGGCCATCCAGGGGCGCCTCCCGCGGCGCCTGGATGGCCGGGTGGGATAAAATCACTGATTCCTCGCAAAGGCGGCAAGCGCCGTAACCGGAACCCGGCCGGGCTCAGTTGATGATCTGAAAGCCCTCGGCCGTCAATGCGCCGACGGCGGTCACCCGGCGGCCACGCGAAACTTTTAGAATAACCACGCCCTTGTCGGCTGTTTCCCGCCTGGGTAAGGACAAAAAGCTCAAAAGGGCGACATCGTGCCCCGACAAAATAGCCGCAATGCGGCCGATGTAGCCCGGCGCCTCAAAATGGCCGGCCTCTTCAGAAAGATAGATAAAGTCGTCGCGGTCGGCCGCGCCCAGGATATGCACGATCAGGTTAAAAAGATCGGCGGCCGTGACTATGCCCACCAGGCGGCCGTCGGCCTCCACCACCGGGTAGGCCCCCAGGCCTTTCCGATGCCCTTCCATCATAGCCGTTAGAACATCGTCGTCCGGGGAAAGGGTGATAATATTTTTGCGCATCACATCCCGGACTTTCAGCTTGGCGACCAGATAGCGGGCCTCGTGGACTGAAAGAGTGCTGGCGGCTGAGGGTTGGGCCTCAAGGATGTTGCGATAAGTCACCAGCCCCGCCAAACGGCCGTTTTCCATAACCGGCAGACGGCGGAATCGTCGTTCTTTCATGACGCGAGCCGCATCGGCGATAGAGGCGTCCGAGTCAATAGTCACGGGATCCCGGGTCATCCAGTATCTTACTTTCATGGCGTCCCCAATTGGGCGATATCTGCGAAGAGCGAACCGAACGCCTTACAGATTGAAACTGTAAGGCGTCCAGGGGTTGAGAATGGCCGAGCGCCGCCGGCCGGAGCCGGTTTTAAAGCGCTCCGGAGCCTCATATTTCGGCTGTGGCCTCAATTTCAATTTTAGCGCCCAACGGCAGGGCCGCCACCTGAACCGTGGCCCGAGCCGGGCAGTCGCCGGCGAAAAAAGAGCCGTAAACTTCGTTGACCGGTTTGAAATCGGCGAGATCAGTCATGAAGATGCCCACCCGCACCACCTTGTCCAGCGAGCTGCCGGCGGCCTCCAGGATGGCCTTGACGTTGGTCAGGCTCTGACGGGCCTGCTCCGTCGTGGAATCAGGCATTTTACCGGTAGCCGGGTCGATGGGCAACTGCCCTGAGACGAAAACGGCGGAAGCTGTTTTGATGGCCTGCGAATAGGGGCCGATGGCGGCGGGGGCCTTGTCGGTCTTGACGCTTTGTTTCATAATTTACTGCTCCTTAAACAAACGATTTATCGTTAATTGGCGATATGGACGGCCGCGCCGCCATGTTCTCTTCACCATATATATCAGCCCCGTAAAGGGCCGAGGAAAAGCTGGCGTCCTGTGCGGTTAGTTCCTTATAACCGCACCGTCCATTAGGCGCCGCAGAGGCCGTAGCGTCGTTCCCGGCGCCCGTATTCTTCAAGAGCGGCGGCGAAATCGTCTTCTCCGAAATCAGGCCACAGGGTCGGGGTGAAATAGAGTTCCGTGTAGGCGCACTGCCACAGAAGAAAATTAGACGCGCGCATGTCGCCGCCGGTACGGATCAAAAGATCGGGATCGGGCAGAAGGTTGGTCCAGAGCTTTTGCTCCACAGCTTCCGGAGTGATGGATTCCACGGTTCTTGCGCCGCGGCGGACCTCATCGGCCAAAAGCCGAGCCGCCCTCGCCAGTTCCGCCCGGCTGCCGTAGGACAGAGCCAGATTGAGGGTTATGGCTTCGTTCATAGCCGTGGCTTCCGCCGCCGCCAGCCCGTCGCGAACCGGCGCCGGCATGGCTTCTATGTCGCCGATGGCGGAAAGACGCACCCCGCGTCGCAGAAGCTCATCCGCTTCCGATTCAAGATAGCGGCTCAGCAACTCGAAAAGACCCTGCACTTCGTCTTGCGGCCGCCCCCAGTTTTCAGTCGAAAAGGCGTAAAGGGTCAGAACGCGAACCTCGGCCGCCATGGCCGCCTTAAGCGCCTTGCGCACTGACTCTGCGCCGGCTTTGTGCCCTTCAGAGCGCTTCAGGCCCCGCTGCGAAGCCCAGCGGCCGTTTCCGTCCATGATTATGGCGACGTGTACGGGCGTAGGATTCATAAGGGCTCAATCAAAACAGTGAAATAATCGGCTTTATACCAGGCCGCCAAAAAATCGGACCAGGGCAGAATCTGTTGATTGACGGAGCAGGAGTTGACCACCGGCCCATCGGGATTATAACCGACGATTACGGCGTAACTGCCTTTTTCCACCGGCGGCACGCCCTGATCCAGCCGCACGATTATGGGCTTGTGCTGACGGACGCATTCAACCAGATTTTCCGGCGATCCGGCGTAAAAGTCGGCTTTCAGGCCTTCCCGCCGGGCCCATATGACCATGTCCCGGCCCATGCCCCGGATGTTGTCGGTCAGATTGAGCGCGGCGCTTTCAGCGGCGACGGGGCGCCCGTTGTAAGTCATGACCGAGGCCAGGGCGGCCGGCCCGCAGGACATGTTCTCATCGACAAAAAACGGCACCTGCAATATCAGGCGGCTCTCAATGGGGATGATGAATTCCGCGGCTTTGGGCCGCCCTAAAGCGGAGAGACAACCGGCGCTTAGAGTCAACAAAGCAAGCATAAAGCCGCAAGCGGTTATTTTTGATATTTTTGTCATTTTTGCAAACTTAAGCCTTTTCCAAAGCGAGAATCTCCCGCAGAAAAATTCGAAAGTCGGAAGGCCAAGGCGCGCGAAAAGTCATTTCAGTCGAGTTGACGGGATGGACTATGGTCAGACGTCTGGCGTGCAACATTTGGCGTTTTATAAGAGGCCCCAGAGAAGGGAATTTTTTGACCAGGTCGCCCGGCCCGCGGCTGTAGACGGGATCGCCCAGCACCGGGAGGCCAAGACTTTGCAAATGAACCCGCGCCTGGTGGGTGCGGCCGGTGACCAGCCTGAGAGCCGCCAGAGAGAGGCCGGTTTTGGGAAAATGGCGCAAAATTTTGTAATACGTGAGCGCGGCCCGACCGCGAGGCGCGCCGGCGTACATTTTGCGGCGCTGGGTAGGGTGACGCCCTATGGGCGCGTCGACCAGGCCGCAATCATTACGGGGCCGCCCGGAAACAAAAGCCAGGTAAATTTTCTTCGTTTCGCGGCGGCCGAACATTTCAGAAAGGGCGCGCAAAGCCGGCTCATTTTTGGCGGTTATCAGCACTCCGCTCGTATCGCGATCCAGACGATGCGCCAGACCGGGGCGCAAATGTTCGCCGACGCCGTTTAAACGCGGATTTCTGGCCAGAAGCCCGCCGGCCAGCGTCGGCTCCCGGCGGCCGGCGCCGGGGTGCGCCATAAGGCCCCAGGGTTTGTCCAAAACAAGAATATCCTCGTCTTCATATATTACGGATATCTCCAGGCCATAATCAGGCTCCAGCTTGGTTAAGGGGCTTTCGGGAGGCTGGAAGACCACGCGTTGTCCGGCTGCGGCAATCGCGCCGGGTTTGGCCGGGCGACCGTCCAGAGCTATTTTTCCATTCCTGGCCAACCTGGCCAACTGGGTCCGGGAAAATTCCGGGCAACGGGCCGCCAGAAGCGAGTCCAGCCGCCGGCCGGCCTCGTCTGACGATATCTCAAGGCTGATCATTGCATTGTCGTCGCCCATTTCATCATTCCTGCGGAATCAAAAGGCCGGACTATCGAAAGTCTTCCGCCGCCGAAAGTCTTCCGCCGCTCAGCTCAGAGCCAGGCGGGATCGCGCCGGACGACGCGAAGAATCGACGAATAGGCCCGTCAGACGGCGGTTTTGGGCGGAGGGAAAAAACTGTTTACTTCCGCTTCAATGGCTTCCTCGCTTTTGCCGCAAGCCAGAGACACTTCCTTGACCAGGAGGATGCGCACCATGTCGAGAAGTTTGCGCTCGCCGAATGAGAGATCCTTTTCAGCGCGCATGGTCAGCAATTCGCGCAACACGGCGGCGACGTCAAGAAGGGAGCCGGTTTTTATTTTGTCCATATAATCGCGATGACGACGGTTCCAGTTGACGGTGTCGGAAAATTTGACCGGGGGATTTTTCAACAGAGCGTAGACTTTTTTAACCTGCGTTTTTTTGATCAGAGGTCTTAGGCCGATATCATTTATGTTCTGGGAGGGGATCATGATTTTCATGCCGTTATCCAGAATGCGCATGACGTAAAAATCGTAGCTCCGCCCGGAAATGGTCCGCTGTTCCATTGCCTCAATGCGGCCAACGCCGTGTGCGGGATAAACCGCCAAGTCGCCAAGTTCCAAACGCACCACGACCCTCACCTATTTAACCTACAAAATGATATCAAAGTAAATCGCGATTGTCAAGGCTTGCGCTTTCAATTTTTTGAAAGCGAATACAGGATAGAGAGCGCAAAGTAGAAAAAAGAAGCAAAATCGCGCGTCACGGCCAGAAAAAACAAGGCGCGCGTCGCAACTGGCTTGTGCGCTCAGGAACGGTAAGAGCCGTTGATGGAGACGTAATCGTGGGAAAAATCGCAGGTGAGCGCTTCGTATTCGCAAGTCCCGGCTCGTAGATCAATGTCCAGGGTATATTCACGCTGCTTCATGACTCGGGTGGCCGCCTCTTCCTGGCCGTTGTCCAGGCCGTTTCTTATCCAGGGCGTTTCGTCGAGGTCAATGTTGACGGCGTAGGGGTCGAACTCGGCGCCGCAGCGGCCCAAGGCCATGCAGATACGGCCCCAGTTGGCGTCGCAACCAAAAAAAGCGGTTTTGACCAGCGGAGATTCGGCCACGGTTCTGGCCGCCTTCCGGGCATCGTCCGGGGAAGCCGCGCCGCGAACACGCACGGTGACGAGATGAGTGGCCCCCTCCCCGTCCCTGGCGATCTGCCGGGCCACGGAAGACATGACGCCGAAAACAGTTTCGCGAAACTCCCGGCTGTCTTTTTCTTTCCCCATGATTTCCGGCGCCCCGGAAGCGCCGGAAGCCATCATAATCAGGCTGTCGTTGGTGGAAGTGTCTCCGTCTACGGTAACGCGGTTGAAGGAAGCCTCGGCCCCTTCCAGCAAAAGTTCACGCAGAAGGTCCGGGGCAATTTCGGCGTCGGTCAGGATAAAGCCGAGCATGGTGGCCATATTGGGGGCGATCATGCCCGAACCCTTGGCGCAGGCCCAGACCGTGACGGTTCGGCCGCCCCGGTCGAACCGGCCTGAGGCGGTCTTGGCCACAGTATCGGTAGTCAGAATAGACTTGGAGAAATCATCAAGACCATTTTCCGTCAGAGAGGAAGTCAGAGCCGGCAGGGCGGAGACAAGGGCGTCTATTTTTATGGGCTGACCAATAATGCCGGTGGAAGCCAGCATTATTTCATCCGGAGCGCACGGCAACAGATCCGCCAAAACCGCGGCCGCAAGCCGGCAGTGCTCTTCGCCGGGCTTGCCTGTCTGGGCGTTGGCCTGACCGGCGTTGACCAGAATGGCGCGGCCGCGGCCGCGGGCCGCCTTGTCCCTCGACCAGGCCACCGGGGCGGCGCGGCAGACGCTCTGCGTAAATACGCCGGCCCAGGCGCAGAGGCCGTCGGCGGCGATGAGCCCCAGGTCGGGGCGGCCCTTATACCTTAAGCCGGCCTCAACCGCGGCGGCTTTAAAACCTTTGACCATCATGATATAAGTCTCTCCCCGCCCGAAAGAACCACTTGTTGTTCCCGGATTTGCCGAAACGATAAGGTTGTATTATAATACGACAGATATGAATATGCAAACCAATCCAATCACCGATAAGGGCGGGGGTCATGCGCACTGAAGTCGCCATCATCACCACCGAATTTTTACGTGACTTCATCAACAGCTCCATGAAGGAACTGCAACTGGACATTGATTACGTCATTCATCCCTACAATTCGTTCAGTGATCTCGCCGGCATATTCGACTCCATTCCAAACCGCATCGACGGCGTCATGACCACCGGCGCCTTTCCCGCTCAGGTCATCCGCCATTCCTTTCCCGACACAAGGCGCGTCATACGCGCCATAAACAACGACGACGCGGGCATCTATAAGATGTTTCTGCACCTTTTCAACCAAAACCGCGCTCTCGACGCTTCCCGCATTTATGCCGACCTCATCGCCGCGGCCGGCCTGGAACTGGACGAATATCTGTTTGGAGAGCGCGAAGCCGGCTTTTCGGAACTGGCCGATAAGCACATAAGCTCCATGACCCTTGAGGAGCTGTCCAAGGCCGACGAAATCCAGGCTGAAAAACATTTGAAACTGTGGCGCGAAGGGCGGATAGATCTGTCCATCACCCGCTTCAGCAGCATTGTCGACCGGCTGAAAAACGCCGGCCTCCCGGTTCTCTTCGCCTACCCCAGCCGGGGCTACCTGCGCGCCGTTTGCCTTGAGACAGTGCAGGCCGTGCACATCAAACAAATGCGGGAAAACCAGGCCGCCGCCATCATGGTGACGGCGCGGATCAGCCAAAATAATCAAATCTCTTCTTTCGAACGACGCCAGGAGCGGCTACGGCAGACTATACAGCGTTTTAAAACGTCGCTCCAATTGGACTTCGTCCCCCGCGACGCCAATATGGGCCTGGAGATCCTCACCGTACGCAAAAACGTCGCCCTGGTCACCGAAGACTTCACCGTCTGCCGTATGCGCCCGTTCCTCGAAAGCCGCCTGGACTTCGACGTCAACATAGGCTACGGCCTGGGGGCCGACCTTTACCAGGCGCGCATCAACGCCGTCGACGCCAATAGAGAAGCCGCCAGGATACCCGGTTCGGCCAGCTGCCTCATCAACGAACGAGACGAACTGATCGCCCCCCTGCACGGCGAAACCAATCTGGTCGTCCCGCGTGAAATCTCCGGCCCGGCCAGGGAGGCCGCCCGCCTGTCGGGCCTGTCGGGCTTTACGGTCGAAAAAGTGTTGGCCGCCGTCAAAAGCGCCCGTGGCGGCCGTCTAAGTTCCCGCGAATTGGCCAGTCAACTCTCCATAACCCAGCGCAGCGCCAACCGATTTTTAAGCGCCCTAAACGAGGCCGGCCTGGCCAAGGTCATAGAGGCGCGACGCACCGCCACACGCGGCCGGCCGGAGCGCATCTACGAAATCCCCATCAATGAATGAAGAAGAACCTCAAATGTGGACGGAATAAGCCGAAACTTCGTCCGCCGGTTCAATCGGCCAGGGCGGCCAGCATGGCGGCCGTGCCGGACTGGAGCGGGTCATGCCACAATTTTTGCGGCGACTGACCGTCCAGCCATTCGATCGGCCAGGACAGGGGCAGGCCGGGCGCGGCCACGACCAGGCCGTCCGGCCACAAGGCCTTATCCAGAGCCAGGCGAACGTTGGTGGCGTCGAAAATAAGATTGGTGCGGCCAAGCACGCGGGCCAGCCCCCCGGGGCCCTCGACCGGCTCTCCGCCGCCCAGTTCCGCCAACGCGGCTGTGCGCCTTAAGGCGTTCACGTCATATAAATAGGGGCGAGCCCCCTTCTCCAGCAAACATTGGGCCGCCCCCCGCCCAATGACGCCCAGCCCCAGAACCAGCACCTCGCTGTTTTTAAGCGATGAACCGCTCATCAACTCCAAAGCGGCGACAAAGGCCCGGCTGGTGGCGGGATTATTGTCCGCAATCTCTCCGACGCCTCTTTTTTCAGCCAGATAACGTTCATCATCGGCATATATCAGATAGTCCGCGCCCCACCCGGCGGCTTCGGCGAAGCCGTCTTCATCCGGGCTCTTCATGACGGCCGCTTCAAGGCCCAGACGACGCCCGACAGCCGCCGCGCTTGCGGCAAATCCGCTGAGCGCGCCCTCTCCGCTGGAGATGGACACGGCCGCCAGGCGGCGCCCCTTAAAAGCCGCGCGGACCTGCTCCGGATCACGGCCCGCGGCCAAGGCGCCTAGTTCCGGAAGCCCCACCCCCAGCCGGCCTTTGATGCGCCGATCGTATTCCCTCCAGCCGTCGGGGATGCCCTGAATATCGGCTTCAACAAGTCTGGTCATTATTTCCTCCCCACATGAAATTGCCCGCCCGCGACCGGGGCCGCCCGCCATAATAGCACAAGCTTTCATTCTCCTTCCATTTTTCCCGCGCCCGCGATTCGCCGAAGAATTAAAACTAAAGTTAATTGGATAATTTTTAAAAATTCATAAAAATCATTTAAGTGTTTTTTGAGATAACCGATAAGAGTATCGAAGGAAGTTCGAGAAGAAATTCCTTCAAAAATTGGCCCGACGCGTAAGGGCAGTCCCAATCACCAGCGCGTCGTTTTTACTCTTTGGGTAGGAAAGGAAGAAGGACCATGAGTCTTGTAATCAACAACAACATGATGGCCGCCAATACCGCCAGGATACTCGGCAACACTTACGCCAGTCTGTCCAAGAGCACTCAGCGGCTCTCATCCGGCCTGCGCATCAACAGCGCCGCTGACGATGCGGCCGGCCTGGCCATCCGCGAACTTATGCGGTCGGACATCGCCACCATGAAACAGGGCATCAGAAACGCGGCCGACGGCATCAGTCTTCTTCAGACGGCTGAAGGCGCCATGGCCGTTATCGACGAAAAGCTGACTCGTATGAAAGAACTGGCCGAACAGGCGGCCACCGGCACCTACACCACAGTGCAGCGTGAAATCATCAACTCTGAATATCAGGCCATGGCCGCGGAAATCGACCGCATCGCCAACTCAGCTGAATTCAACGGCGTCAAACTGCTTGACGGTTCAATCAGCGCCATCCATCAGGGCAAAGGCCTTAAAATTCACTTCGGCACCGGCAACAGCGAAGCCGAGGATTACTACTTCATCAATATAGGCGACATCCGGGCGACCAGCCAGAGCGGCCTCAGAATCGCCGGCGACGCCAAAAACGATATATGGGGCACGGTCGGGACCCACGGCGGCCCCAATACGACCGGCTGCTGCGGCGGCGGCATACCCAGCCTGGACCAGCCGGTCGCCAACTGGCACTCCGGCGAGGTCTTCGCCTACGGTTACAACTGGGATTGGCAAGAAAACGACGACACCCGGTTGAACAGGGGGCGCTATATCGCCGGCGCTTACCAGGTCGGCTCCGGGGCCACCTTGCAGCAGCTGCTGGATATGGTCAACCAGGGCAGCCAGGCCCGCGTGCGGGTGGATTTTTCCGCCGGCACCACTCTGGGCAGTCTGGTCGACGGCAATACCACTTCCGGGGCGCATCGCATCTGCTTCGGCAACGAAATATATTACGTCGGCAGCGCCACTCTGGGAACGCAGGACCTCTCCGGCCAAAAGACGGCTTACAATTTGGAGCAGACCGGGCCGCCGACCGCGGATCTGGACACCGCGGCTATAAGCGCCCTCTGCCTGGCCATAAACAATAACCCTAACAGCGAATTCTGGGCCCGCATAGAAACCGACGTCTACCGCCCGGGCTACAGTTCGCTGTATGTCTTCGCCAAAGAAGGCGGCGACAAGAAAGACGTTTCCGCCTGCGACGAACAGATGGGGCATATCAGAGGCAGCGCGGCCCAGTCAACCAAGATTCAGTGGTATAACGACGAGACGGAAACGTCTGTTGAAAACGGCACCTACTTCGGCAACGGCGGCAAATACTGGGGCACATTGAAGACTGTTCCCACCGGCTACGGTTCTTGGGGAGTGCGGCTTGAAGGAAAGGACGTGGGCAAGGAACGCGACCTGTGGATCCTCAATGTCGGCCCGGAGGCCGATGCGGACATCAGAACGGATCAGGCCAGCGCCTGGACCGGGATCGGCTTCGGCCTAAACAGCAACGGCAGCGCGCTAACCAACTTATTGGGGCTTGACCGCCAGGCTTTCGTGGAAATACAGAACGCCGCCGACGGCGACTGGGCCGGCGCGCACATCAGAAGCCAGAGCCACGCCCAGGAAGCGCTGGACGCCGTCCAGGCCGCCATCGAAAAAAAGGATAAAATCAGGGCCACTTTGGGCGCGTATCAGAATCGCCTGGAAAACACCATCACCAATCTGGAAATACAGGCGGAAAATCTCCAGGCCTCTGAAAGCCGCATCTCCGATGTGGACATGGCCACGGAAATGACCACCTTCGTGAAGAACCAGGTTCTGACGCAGGCCGCCATCTCGATGTTAAGCCAGGCCAACAGCCTGCCGCAGATGGCTCTTTCTCTCCTCAACGGCTAATGAACGACAAGGAACAGAGTGAACGCCATGATGAACATGAATATAAGCGAACTTAACGCCGTAACCGACATTCTGGCCGCCGGGCTGGCCAGAGGCTCTGAAACCGTCCTGGGAGTGCCGTTGGAAGTGGCCGAGGCTCTGGCCTCGGCCCAGGAGCAGATGTTGGGCCTGCCGGAAGTCATTGCCGAACTGACCGCCGCCCGGGAAAGATTCGTCGCCGTCAGCGCCGCCGTGAAACGCATGATCGAACTGGCCGACGAGTCGGCCGCCCTGGCGGCCGACGACGGGCTAAGCCGTCAGGCTTTGGAAGAGGAATTCATCAACCTGGCCAAAGTCATCGCCGCCGACGCGGGCCGCCAGTACTACGCCGGCCCCAATCTAAGCGTCAGAAATAAAGAGCAGGCCCTAAGCGCCGCCAGGATCATCCGCTACATGGAGCCGGTCATAGAGGCTATGGCCCATGACCTGACCGAACAGAGGGACCTGATACACGAGGTCATAGCCGAAACCGTTTACTTCCTCGGAGTGGTGGCCCAGTGTTACCCCGACGCGGAAGGCTCAGGTCGACTCGGCGGCTTGATAAATGAAGCTCAAAAATATTTCCGCGCCGACGGCGCCTCAGCCCCGGCGGGCGCGCTGCACTAAAACCCGCCACACCAAGGTCTAATTTCAGACCACCCCAAAGAGACGAACCGTCCTGTCGGCCAAGCAGGACGGTTTTCTTTTGCGCTCAAGGCGCGCCCGCGCAGCCGATTCTTTTCCGTCAGACCAGAAAATTGGCCGGCTGTATGCCGAATTCCTGCGGATGGCAGCAACGGAGAATATTTCTATAAAAAGCGCCTGTCTGCGGGTCGCGGTCCGACAAATTGACGTACTGGCCTTTTCTGAGCCGGTCTTTTTTGGTTCTGACCAAAAGGCAGACAATCGGACGAGCGGCTTCCGCGTTTTCAGGCGTCTCCACGGCCAGACCGACTTCCTTGGTGTCCATAATCAGGAAACTCCCGACCGGGTATATCCCGATCATCTCGATAAAGACATGCAAAAGAATGGGATCAAGAAC
>JAISRV010000200.1 GCA_031273445.1 Candidatus Adiutrix sp.
ATATCGCGAATTTCCATTGGGCTCAAGTCCGGGGTAGGCGCCAGGCAGAGATCATCAAACTCACGCATAGTGACTTTGCTGATCACGCCATTTTGGGATAGGCATACACAAAAAAAGTCAGATTGTTTTTCTTAAAGCAGATAATCAAACGATAACCGGCGGATTTTCCCCGTCCCGCTTTGGGCAACCGCTGCTTAAAGACTCCGCCGCCGAGATCGACGTCAAATACCCTTCTTCAAGCTGGCTGACCACATGCATCAAAGCCTGATCACTGATATTTTCCTTATAGGAAAAATGGCTGAACCAGGGAATTTTAAAAATTCGCATACTGCCCCTTCTTAGCGTTCCATCTAACACTAAGTATGATATTAAATGTATAGCCTCGGTAACCAGATGTCAAGAGCTGGCCCTAAAAGCGCCGCTCACGCCGACCCGTCTCCCGGCTTGGTTTTGCGGTCTTTCCGGCGGCGATCACGGCTGAGGATTTCCAGCCAGGCCTCGCTCGAGCCAGTTGCGCCACCGGCGCCAGAATTTCAAATAAAGCCTTTACAGCTTTTTTTCTAGCTTAAATTTAATGTGATTACAATTAATTGTAAAAAACAACTATCGAAGGTGAGCTTCACGCGGTGAAGGCGTGGGCAAGCTTTTAGCTTGAGAATAAATTAAAGGTGGATGGTCAGAGATCGGAAGGGTTGAGGCCGGTCTTTTTGGCGATTTTCGACAGCATCTTAGGGCCGATTTCTTCGACGTCATGGAACGCGAAGACGAAATCCGGCCAGCCGTCCCGCGCCAAAGTCAGATGAGAGCCTTCTTGGGCCCGCTTTTCCGACCAGCCAATTTTTTTGAGGGCGGCTTTCAATCGCTTGGCCTTAACGGCCGGCCACTGACCCATTACAAACTCAACTCCCCATGTTCAAGCTTATCGGCAATGACCCTCAGGGCCAGAGCCTGGACCCGGCGCGCGGCTTCCTCTTTCGTGTCCCCATAGACCAGGCAACCCGGCAAGGCCTCTATTTCGGCGATGACCCGGCCGTCGTCTTCTTCATCATATTCGATGTCCAGATTCGCCAACTGTCCCATGAGGGCCTGAAGAGCGGCAGGAGGGCCGGAATGGATGTTTTCAGATTTGCTATGGCTCATAACCTCACCTCTGGAAATATCATATCGGATATCTAGAAGCCTGGCAAGGGGACTTGAAGCTGATTTCCCCTAAAGGCATAGCTTGCACATGCCCTTTCATGCCTCTGGCGGTTGACTCCAAGCGCGTCGGCCGATGGGCGAAGCATCCAGCAAGCAGCACCGGGCCGAAATGACGAACCGGATGAACCGAAAAAACGTCTTGTAAGCGAAAAAAGATGAAGAGGCCAAAATCATTGTAACCACTTCATCTTACTTAGTTTTTTTGGAGCTGGCGATGGGAATCGAACCCGCAACCGCCTGATTACAAATCAGGTGCTCTACCATTGAGCTACGCCAGCGCTGGCCTCTCCGACGGCGCGTCGGCTGAATCTAAAACATATTTATTATGCCATGATCGGTTCAGGCTTTCAAGTCGCCATTTGACCAGCCGGCAGTTTTCAATGTAGGCGAAATTTTGTCTCATCGCTCATTTGTTCCGTTCGTTAGGCCCCGCCATGACAGAGGCTGACAGCCGGCAGCCATCGGGTAGAGGCCTAAAAGGCCCCTCGCCAAGCAAAAATAGCGATTTTTGCTTGGCGGGCGGGCTTGTCGGCCTCAGGGCCAGTCGCTCCGTCGGCCCTATCGGGCCGACCGCTATTTTAAACCGTCGGCTTAAAAATAAGCAAATAGCTATTTAACAAATTATCTATTGACATATATCTATGTCTTAACTATTCTATTGCTTGTAAGAAAGCGTGTTTTCAAAAGCGCGGTCGGGTTCAAGTTGCGGACGGCGCATCGTTCCCTGGGTTATATGGAGCCGGCGGATAAAGGCCTGAATTTCGGCGACAAAAGCTCCAATGGTTTCAGCTTTAAATTTTAAAGGAGAATAGCCATGAAATTAGGGACAAAAATCATGCTGGGCTTTGTGGGAACCTGCGCCATTTTTATAGTGATGGCCTCTTTTATCATCCTGTCGCTGACCTCGGTCAAAAGCGATTCCCAAGCCCTGGAAAGCGAAGTCATGGCCACTTTTTCGGCCGCCAGCCACATGCAATATACCGTGGGCATAGAGGCCATGTTCAGTTTGGACTACAACTTCACCTCCCGTCGGGAAAGCTGGGAGACGGTCAGGGAGCATCGCGGCCTGAACATCGGCTATCTGGATAAAATAAAAGCGAATGCCGCCAAGCCCTCCATCAGCCGAAACCCGCGGATCGGAACCATGATCAGGACCCTGGAGGCTAAATATGCCGGGCTGGCCGCCAGCATCGACGAGCTGCCGAATAATTTGAAGACCCAGGCCGAGGCCCAGGCGGCCACGACTAAGGCGCAGGCCAAACTGGCGGAGGGCATTGAGGACCTGATTGAGTATCAGCAGAAAGATCTTAGCGGCGAGTCGGCCCGCAATTTCGACGTTCAGGACCTGGAGCGCTTCAACAACCGGCTCACCCAGCTTTGGACCGCCAGGACGTTGGCCGATGAATACATGCTCTTCATGCTGCGCGGCGTTTTGTACCGCGATGTGAGTTATTTCGAGGGCGCTTTGAAGAGCGGCGAAAAGATGACGGGCATTCTGAAGAGTCTTCATGACGGCAGCCGCATTGAGGTCTACCGCCAGCGCCTCGCCGCCCTTCAGGCTTTGTCGGCGGACAGCGGCCGGGAGGTCAGGCGGCTGATTGAGGTCGTCGGCCAAAACAACAAAAGCACGCTTCAGCGGGATGAAATTCGCAAGGCCACCCTGGTCAGCGCCAGGGAGTTGGGCGAAGCCATGAACGAAATGGCCGAAACCTCGACCGGCAATACCCTGACCGCCATCAGCCGGGTTATTTTATCGCTCATAGCCGGCGTGGCCGTCGCTCTGGCCGTGAGCCTGACTATCGCGCTGGCGCTGACCCGGGGCATCACCAGGCCGGTGAACCATCTCATTGAGTCGCTGTCTGACGGCGCCCATGATGTGGATCGGGCCGCGGGTCAGTTGTCGGCCTCTTCCAACACCATGGCCGAGGGGGCCACGGAAAACGCGGCCAGCCTGGAAGAAACCAGCGCCGCGCTGGAAGAGCTGTCTTCCATGACCAAACGCAACGCGGAGAACGCCGCTGAGGCCAATACCCTTATGGCTTCGGCCGCCCAGGCGGTGCGCATGGCCGACGAGTCCATGGAGGGGGTCATCCGGGCCATGGGCGAAATTTCCGTCTCCGGCAACGAGATCGGCAAGATCATCAAGACCATCGATGAGATCGCCTTTCAAACCAACCTTCTGGCTTTGAACGCCGCGGTCGAGGCCGCGCGGGCCGGGGAGGCGGGCAGCGGTTTCGCGGTGGTGGCCGACGAGGTCAGGAATCTGGCCATCCGCTCGGCCGAGGCGGCCCGGAACACGGCCGACCTCATCGCTTCCACCATCGAAAACATCAATTCCGGCTCCAACATGGTCAACGCCACGGCCGAAGGCTTTCAGGTGGTGGACAGTCAGTCCTCCAAAATAGCCGAATTGCTGGCCGCGGTGGCCGAGGCCTCCAGGGAACAGGCCCAGGGCATCGGCCAGATCACCACGGCCATGGCCGAAATGGACAAGGTCACCCAATCCAACGCGGCCTCAGCCGAAGAATCGGCCAGCGCGGCCGCGCAGCTCTCGCAGCAGGCCGGAAGCCTCCTTGAGGCGGTCGGCGCTCTCGACCTCCTGGTTTACGGCCGGAAGTCCGCCGGTCATGGCGGCGGCCGCGGCCAGGGCGGCCAGCGGGCCGTCGCCGAACCCGGCCGCCAGGGCGGCGCCCGGGCCCGGGAGCTCCCCTTAAAAAACGCTTACAACGACGCTCTGCCGCTGGACGATTTCTGACGGAGGCGCGGCGCAGACTTCCGGCCTGATCTTAACCGCTTTATCCGGGCGGCTCCCTCTGGGGGGCCGCTTTTTTTTTGCGGACGGCCGTCATAAAAAATGCTTGACCGAAGCGCTGTTCGGCGGTATGCTCACAGGATTATAGCCTTGTAATTTCTGATACATGTTCATTCGGCGATCAATGTATGAATTATTAAGGATTATGGGATATGGAAGGAGTCGTCAGGTGTTTTCCCGTTTCAAATCCGGCCCGGCCGCCAAAATCAGCCTGGCGGTCGCGATTACGCTTATGGCGGCCGTCGCGGCCGGCGGCTGCGCCAGTCAATACGGCCGGCAGACGGTCAAGATCAATTATTATCCCGGCTGCTACCAGCCCATCACTCAGCTGCGCAAGGACGAATCCGCCAAAACCCGCAACACCGTGCTGGGGGGCATCATTGGGGGCGTGGCCGGAGGCGTGATCGGATATCAGAAGGGCGGCATAAAAGGCGCCGCGATCGGCGCGGCGGGCGGCGCCTTGCTCGGCGCCGCCGCTTCCTATCTGATTACCAATGAAATACAGAAAAAGTCGGCCGCGGAGCGCCTCGCCGCCTATAGTGAAGCCATGAATCAGGATCTGAAG
>JAISRV010000248.1 GCA_031273445.1 Candidatus Adiutrix sp.
GGCCGGCTGGGCTTCAAAAGCAAGGGCCTGGGTTTTCAAGCCTGGTCGCCAGATGACATGGCCAAGTCCCGCGAAAACCTTTCCCGTTATCTGATGGCGGCGGCCGTCCGGGCCAAAAATCGGCCCCGTTGAACTTAAGTCCGTAAACAGGGGCCGCGCCCCTGATATAAATATAAAGCCATTCGCGTCAGGCGCGTCGACAGGAGCAAACATGTCTGATCAAGTAATAATCACCGTGGCCACCACCGGCGCCTGGCCCGGCAAGAAGGACAACCCGGCCATTCCCTTGACCCCCGGAGAAATCGCCGCCGACGTATATGAGTGCTGGCAGGCCGGGGCGGCTGTGGCCCATTTGCACATGCGGGATGATCAGGGTCAGGGAACGATGGATAAGGAAAAGTTCAGGGAGACGGTGGGGCTGATTCAGGAGAAATGCGATATCGTCCTGAACCTGACCACCTCCGGGGATTTGAAGGCCACCGATGAAACCAGAATGGCCCACCTGATTGAGCTCAAGCCCGAAATGGCCTCTTACGACTGCGGCAGCATGAACTGGGGGCATAACGACGTCTTCTACAACGCTCCCCAGTTTTTGGAAAAGCTGGGTCAGGTCATGCAGGCCAACGGGGTCAAGCCCGAAGTGGAAATCTTTGATGGAGGCATGATCTATAACTCGTTTTATTACCAAAAAAAAGGCGTCCTGAAAGCTCCCCTCCATTACCAGTTCGTGCTGGGGGCGCCGGGAGGGCTGGAGGCCACGGTCAGGAATCTGGTCTTCCTTCAGAGCCTGATTCCCGAAGAGGCCACCTGGTCGGCCCTGGGGATAGGCAAGGGCCACCTGCCCATTCTCTATGCCGCGCTGGCCCTGGGCGGCCACATCAGAGTGGGCCTGGAAGACAACGTCTTCTATTCCAAAGGCGTTCTGGCTAAAAACAACGCCGAGTTCGTGGCCCGCGCCGCCCGCATCGTCCGGGAGATGAACAAGGTTCCGGCCAAACCTGATGAGGCCCGGGCTTTGCTGGGACTAAAAACCAAAGGAGAAAGGCAATGAAAGACGTAGTCATAGTCGGCGCCGCCCGCACGGCCATCGGCGCCTTCAACGGGGCCCTGGCCTCGGTTCCGGCCGTGGAACTGGGGGCTCTGGTCATCAAAGAAGTTCTGAACCGGGCCGGGCTTCCGGCCGACGCGCCGGATGAAATCATTATGGGTCAGGTGCTCCAGGCCGGGCTGGGGCAGAACCCGGCCCGCCAGGCGGCCGTCAAGGCCGGAATTCCGGCGGAAACCCCGGCTCTGACCCTCAATAAAGTCTGCGGCTCGGGCTTAAAAGCCGTGGCCCTGGCCGCCCAGGCCATCAGGGCCGGCGAAGCCGACTGCCTGGCGGCCGGGGGGATGGAAAACATGTCCCGGGCCCCTTATGTCCTGGATCAGGTCCGCTGGGGTTTACGGATGGGCCCCGGCCGAATGACCGACGAAATGATCCAGGACGGCCTCTGGGACGCCTTCAACAATTACCACATGGGCATCACCGCCGAGAACGTGGCCGAAAAGTTCGGCCTGACCCGGCTGGAGCAGGACGAAGCGGCCCTTAAATCACAAAAAAAAGCCGTGGCCGCCATCGACGCCGGCGCCTTTAAAAAGGAAATCGTGCCGGTGGTCATCGCCGGCAAAAAAGGGGAAACCGTCTTTGACCAGGATGAATATCCCCGCCGGGAGGCCAGCGCGGAAGCCCTGGCCAAGCTCAAACCGGCTTTCAAGGAAAACGGCGCCGTCACCGCCGGCAACGCCTCCGGCCTCAATGACGGGGCGGCGGCCGTGCTGGTCATGTCGGCTGAAAAGGCCGAACAGCTGGGCCTGACCCCTCTGGCCCACATCAAGGCGGCGGCCTCAGCCGGGGTGGAGCCCGCGTTGATGGGCCTGGGCCCCATACCGGCCGCCCGCCGGGCTCTGGCCAAAGCCGGCTGGTCCGTGGACGACCTTGATCTCATTGAAGCCAACGAGGCTTTCGCCGCCCAATTTCTGGCCGTGGGCCGGGAACTGGGCTTCCCCGAGGATAAGGTCAACGTCAACGGCGGGGCCATCGCCCTGGGCCACCCTATCGGGGCCAGCGGCGCCCGTATTCTGGTGACCCTCCTTCACGCCCTGGAGGCCCGGAATCTCAAAAAAGGCCTGGCCGCCCTCTGCATCGGCGGCGGCCTGGGCGTGGCCATGCTGGTCGAGCGTAAGTGAGGACATCATGGCCAAAATAATCAGCAAACAGCAAGCGGCCGCCCTGATCCCCGACGGGGCCAGCGTCATGTTCGGCGGGTTCATGAACTGCGGCGGCCCCAAAACCGTGGTCGAGGCCCTGATCGAAGCCGGGCGCAAAGACCTGACCTTTATCTGCAACGACTCCGGCCTGCCGGGCATCGGGGTGGCCAAACTGATCGAGAACAAAAGGGTCAAAAAAATCATCGCCACCCATGTGGGCCTGAACCAGGAGACCGGGCGACAGATCAACGCCGGGGAAATCGAATACGAACTGATCCCCCAGGGCACTTTCGTCGAACGCATCCGGGCGGCCGGGGCCGGCTTGGGCGGCGTCCTGACCCCCACCGGGGTGGGCACCATTGTGGCCGACGGCAAAGAGGTTCACAGCTTCGAAGGCCGTTCCTATCTGCTGGAGCGGCCTTTGAAAGCCGACTTCGCCGTGATCCGGGGCCGCCGGGCCGACCCTCTGGGCAACATCAGCTATCGCCGGGCCACCCGCAATTTCAACGTGGCCATGGCCACGGCCGCCGAGGTGGTCATCGCCGAAGTCGAAGAGATTGTGGAAGCGGGTCAGATCGACCCCGACCAGGTCATGACCCCCGGCATTTTCGTCGACTATCTGGTCCGGGCTTGAAGGAGGCCGTCATGAATCCAAAGGAATTGATCGCCAGAAGAGTGGCCCGGGAATTCAACGACGGCGATTTCGTCAACCTGGGCATCGGCATCCCGACCATGGTGGCCGATTATCTGCCCGAAGGGGTCAGTATTTTCCTCCACGCCGAAAACGGCTTTCTGGGCATGGGCCCGGCCCCGGCAGCGGGAAACGAAGACTGGGACATCGTCAACGCCGGCGGCCAGCCCTCCAGCATCCTGCCCGGCGGGGCCAGTTTCGACAGTCTGACCTCTTTCGGCATCATTCGCGGCGGCCATCTCAAAGCCACCGTGCTCGGGGCCCTGGAAGTGGACCAGGAAGGCAATCTGGCCAACTGGATGATACCCGGCAAAATGGTGCCCGGCATGGGCGGGGCCATGGACCTGGTGGTCGGCGCCCGTCAGGTCATCATCGCCATGGAGCATACCGCTAAAGGCCGCCCCAAAATCCTCAAAAAATGCTCCCTGCCCTTAACCGCGGTCAAGGAGGCGGATTTGATCGTGACCGAAATGGGCGTCTTCGACTACCGGGACGGTCTGACCCTGATCGAGATCGGTCCGGGCGTGAACCTGGACGATCTCAAAGCGGTCACTCCGGCCGAATACAAAATCTCGCCCGATCTGAAAACCATGGCCGCCTAACCGGCGGCCGACCACAGGCGAAAGCGGCTTATAAGGAGGTAGTTTTATGGCGGACAGTCATGACCTCCGGCAGAGCCGGAGGCTTGAGATAGCGTGAACCGCTCAAAGCGGTTAATGTTTGGTCCGCCTAAAGGCGGCGGACGAACTATTCGTTTTCAAACAGATTGAGTTGCTCCAGCCTGCGGTCTTCCGTCTCCTGCCGCTGGATGTAACCCTTGATCGTCGCTTCATTCAGGCCAACAGTCGACACATAGTAACCACGTGCCCAAAAGTGTTGCCCTGTAAAATTTTGTCGCCGCCCCAAGTAATGGCGAGCTATCGCGATGGCGCTTTTGCCTTTGATAAACCCCATCACCTGGGCCACTGAATATTTGGGAGGGATTTCTATCAATGCATGCACATGATCCACACACAAATGCCCTTCCACTATTTTGCTCTCCTTTTGCCGGGCAAGGTCATGAAATATTTCGCCCAAATACTTCCTTAACTCTCCATATAGCCGTTTCTTGCGGTACTTCGGAATCCAGACTATATGGTACTTGCATTCCCACACTGTATGGGATAAACTATTTTCACTTTTCATCTACAACCTCTTATCAGCCGAACTTTGGCGGTTCACTGATAGGAGGTTTCTTTATATTCCCGGAATTGTCAAACTTTGGGAGTCCCCCGGCAGAGCCGGGGGTTTACTTATGTTAATCAGAAACTTTATGAGGAAAATTTAGAACGAATCAAAAAGACCATGCGCTTCGAAAAAACCGACCGGGTTCCGGTTCTGCCGACGGCCAACGCTTTCTGCACCCGGGTGGCCGGGGTCAGCATGGCCGCCTATTGCGCCGACGGCCCCGGTTCGGCCGATGTTCACCTCAAATGTTGGAGCAGGATGAACCCCACGGTCGACGCGGTTCAGTGCGACTTGTATAACGTGGGTTTTCTCAATCCCCAATGGCTTTCCAAAGTCAAGGTTCCCGGAGTGGATCTGCCAGATGACGAGCTCTGGCAGGTCGAAGAGGCGGAATTGATGACGGTCGATGATTACAAAAAAATCATTGACCGCGGTTTTTACGCTTGGTTCCTGCCCTTCGTCAAAGAAAACCTTGACGACCCCCTGGCCCGGGTGGCCTCGACTATCGCCGCCGGCCCCGAGGCCCGCCGCAAATACACGGCGGCCGGCATCGTCCCCCTGGTCAGCGCCATCGTCACCATCCCCTTCGAACTGTTCTGCGGCGGCCGCTCCATGATCAAATTCATGACCGACATGGTCAAACACGGCGATCTTCTTGATGAAGCCCTCAATGTGGCTTCGGCCGAAATGCTGGAGGCCAACCGTCAGATGCTCCGGGCCTCCAAGCCCCTGGGAGTCTGGGTCGGCGGCTGGCGTTCGGCCAGCACTCTGATGTCGCCCAAAATGTGGGAGCGTTTCGTCTGGCCCTATTTTAAAGCCACGACCGAAATGGTGCTCGAAGAAGGGGTCATCCCTATCCTTCATCTTGATGCCGACTGGACCAACAGCCTGGATTATTTCAAAGACCTGCCCAAACACAAGTGCATCATGTCCCCCGACGGGGCCACCGACATAGGCCGGGCCCGCAAAGCGATGGAGGACCACATGGCCATCCTCGGCGACGTTCACGCCGAAATGCTGGCCTTCGACAGCCCCCGGGAGGTCCGGGATTACGTTCAAAATCTGATCAAAGATTTCGGCGGACGAGGCTACATGGTCTCCTCCGGCTGCGACATTCCTCTGAACGCAAAACCGGAAAACGTCCAGGCCATGATCAGCGCCGCCCACGAGATGCCGCCGCTGTGACCCGCCCGTCTGACTGACTCGTCTCTGACCGGGAGGCTGGAAATGAAAACCGATATTTTTATGACGGCCGGTTTTTTAGGCTCGGGCAAAACTTCGACCCTGCGGCATGTTCTGGAGAATTTGCCTGACGCCGCGGGCGCCGTGGCCCTGGTCAATGAGGCCGGGGCCCTGGGGCTGGACGGCCGGCTGCTTGAACGGGCCGGCATTCCGGTTCACGAACTTCGCAACGGCTGCATCTGCTGTTCCCTGCAGGTCGATTTCATCAGCCTTCTGAACGACCTCTTTCAATCATCGCCCCCGGCCCGGATTCTGATGGAGGCCAGCGGCCTGGCCGACCCGGCCAAAATGATCCAGACCCTCAGCCGCTTCGACCGCTTCCTGGGGCTGCGCAAAACCATAGTGCTCCTGGATGCCGAAATCTGGGAAACCCGGGAGGCCCAGGGCGATTTCTTCCATGCCCAACTGAACTCGGCCGACCTGATTCTGCTCAGCAAGACCGACCTTTACCGCCCCGATCAGGCGAAAAAATTCGCCCTGGAAATTGAAGCGCTCTTTCCCGGCATCCCCCTGTATCCGGTCATCCGCGGCCGGGTGGACCCGCAGGTCTTTCTGGCCCCGCCGGGAAAATTCAAGACCGTTGACGAGGCCCCGGATAACGCGGCCCTGGGGGCCTACCAAAGTTTTTCCTTTGAAAGCCCCCGGGCGGTCGAGTCCGAAAAATGGCTGGATTTCATCCAGGCGGAGGGCGGGCGCTACGAACGCGTCAAGGGGCAGGTTCTCCTGACCACCGGCCCCGCTTATTTTGATTATGTCCGAGGCCGTTACGACTGGAAGCCGCCCCTGGAATCGGTCTCCGGCGCCCAACTGGTTTTTGTCGGCCGAGACCTGGATCACGATGCCCTGCGGGCCAAGCTGGGCCGGCTGTTCGGCGACATCCAAATGTTTCCTTTTGAACCACCGGGGCCTCAAGCCCCAGAACAGGCGGAATAATTAATGACTGAAGATCGCAAAA
>JAISRV010000260.1 GCA_031273445.1 Candidatus Adiutrix sp.
TGACTCTGGCCGTGAAATTTCACCCGGACCGCAATCCCGGAGACCTGGCGGCGGAAGAGCGCTTCAAAGACGTCAGCCAGGCCTATGCCGTTCTGAGCGACCCGGCGGCCAAGGCGGCCTATGAACGAGCCCGGCGGGCGCGCCGGGCGGCCGAGTCCAGGGCGGGAGCGGCTATGCGCGACGCCCGCCCCCGGGCCGGGAACAGGGCTGAAGCCCACGGCAAAACAAGGGCTTCAACCTCAAGCGGCCCGAATCTGGCCGGCGCCGGCGGGAGCCAGGCCAGCGGGTCGGAAAAATCTTCCGCCCGGGCCAGCGAGGCTGGTTTCGACGAGGCCTTCGGCAATTTTTTCAAAAGCGCCAAAGGCCGCGAAACGTTGCACGAATTGGAAAAAGAAATGGCGCGCGCCGGACTGAAGTTTAACGCCGCCGACTTCGCCAGCTGGTTCAAAAGCCGCCAGAAAAACGGCGAACCGCCCGCCTCAAAGCCGCCCTCAAAAGCGGCGGGAAAGCCGGCCCTTCTGACCCGGCTGCTTGAGGCCCTGACCGGACGGTCGCGGCGCAAAAAAAAAGAGACGGAACGCTATGACCTCAACTACCGCTTGGCCCTGACCCGCGAAGCCGCTTTAACCGGAACCACGGTGGAGATATCGCATAAACGCGATGCGGACGAGACGCCGCAACGCCTCACGGTTCGCATCCCCTCCGGCGCCCGTGACGGCGCCCGACTGCGCCTTTCCGGCCAGGGCCGACTTAAACCTGACCAAAGCCGGGGCGACCTTATCCTGACCATCGCCGTGCCTTAAGAAGGCCTCGGCCGGGGCGGCGGCGGCGCCCCGGCCTAAAAACGCCCCTGGCGAGGGAGAAAATGCGGCCAAGCGGCTGATCAGACTTCGGGCAGCGTCACTTCCACAATGGACCTGCTCATGGAGTTGAACACCCGGCCGTTCCAGTTGAAAACCAAAGCGCTGAAATCGCCGGTGGTGACGGTTATTGATCTTTCCGCCTGCCAGGAAATCTCCTGGCCAGCGGAAAAATAACAAAATTCAGGGGGCTGGTCGTCGACCACAATTTGCGCCCAGACCCCATCTTTCTGGGCGGACAAAACCAGGGCGCCGCCAGGCGCCGCCGCCGCGGGCTCAGCAAGGTCAATTTCAGGCAGAACTGTAGTTGCGGCTGATCTTTCAGTCTCGTCAGCCGCGGCTGGTTCCCCGTCGCTGTTTTCGCCGCTTTCCCCGGTTAGCCCCTCCGGCTCGGCGGGAAGGGCCTCGCCCGGATCGCCGGCATGCGGCGCTTTTTTCAGAACCGGCGCCAAAGAAACGACCGTAGCCCGAAAACCTGCTGAAAACCAGAAGGCGGCGCCCAGAGCCAGCACGATCAGAACGATCACGCCGACGAATTTAACGCCCGGCATGACGCCGCCGTCGACGCTGGTTTCAACGTAACGCGGAGCCAGAGGCTCCCGGCTGGCCGGCTCATTTTTAAACCCGCCCGTCATTCTGCGGTAATCGTCAAGTATTTCCTCGGCGTCCAGCCCCAGGTCATTGGCGTAGGCGCGTAAAAAACCTTTGGCGAAAACCGGCGGCAACGATGATACGCGTCCTTCCTCTATGGACTCCAGTTGCTCCAGGGGGATTTTGATCTTCATCACAACATCGCGCCGGGTCATCCCTTTGACTTCCCGCCTTGTTTTAAGCATCTGGCCCAGGGCTTCAAGGTTCTTTTCTCCGCTTAGCCGCTCTGTCATTTGATAAAATCCTTTTGCTTGCTTCAAATATTGAAAACGAGGGCTTACAATGATATCCGTATGACCGCCTTACTTTTAAGATCGGCCATCCAGGCTATGTAGCGCTGTTGCATTTTGTAGCGTTCCAACTGCAGGCGGGCGTTGTTGCGGGCCTCCTCGCCGTATTCGGACAGAGAGGCCGGGCCTTTTTTTGTCTCGGTTCCGGCGGCGGCTGTCCCTTTTTCTTCGCTGCCGCCCGGGGCCGTCCCGGCTAAAGGCGGGGAGTCGAGATTGGGCCCTTCACCCCGCAAAAAAGCCAGCACCTCTTTGTCGGTGACCACAATCCTGCTCATTATCTGGGAACCCAAGACCTTGCTTTTCAATATCTCCGCCGCAATATCCTGTTTAAAGGCCTCCAGCGTGATCCCGCTATAAGCCAGCCCGGCCCTTAACTGAGCGTCGTTGATCTTGTTTTCCTTCTTTATCATGTCGATGGCGCCTTTGACGTCGGCCTCGCTGACGAATACGCCTTTGCGCCGCGCCTCTTGGGCGACCAATTCCTGCTCAATCAAAGCGTCAAGCACCCTGCGACGAATTTCGGCCCGCGCCGCGCCGCCGGCCCGTCGGCTTCTCACCAGGCTGTTGACGCGATTGTCAAGCTGACGCTCGGTGATAATGTCGCCGTTGACCGCGGCGACAATGCGGTCATTGGCTTCCAGCTCCGGCGGCGCCATTAGGGCCAGCGCCAGCCCGAGAGCCGCGATGAAGGAGAAACGAAACGATATCGGCATTATCTACCTCTTTTCAATAATAAAATTCCGCATCATAATTCAGGGCGCCGGGAACCCTGGGTTTCAAAAAAAGCCGGGCTGATTTTTATGTCGGCCGCGGCCCTGGTCTCCGCCAGCCAATCTTTAAAGACGTTTTCATCGGTCATGGCTTCAAAGGCGGCTTTGGCGGCCAGAAGTTCCTCGCCAGGCTTGCGGTCGACATCGACCTCCAGTATCTCATACATGGCCCAACTCTCCGGCAGGCGGTAAGGGCCGGCCAGCCGACGCCCGGCCGGCAGGGTCAGGGCCTGGGCCAGGTCTTCGGCCAGCCGGGGTTCCAGACGTGAGCCATTAAGTCTAAGCGGCTCGGAAATGACGACCGCAAGACCGGCCGCTTTCATATCTTCAGCCATTTGTTCAAGACCGCCGCGCTTTTCAGCGGCCATGGGTTCAGGCGCCTCGTCCAGCGGAGGCGCGAAAAGAAGCCGGACCTGATAACGCGGCACGGCGTTTTTCGGCCAGGCGGCCCAGAAAACGCTCCAATCGGCGGCTGAAAGCACCCGGCCGTCTTCTATGACCTTTTCCGTCATTTTACGCAACAATATCTGACGGCGCAGCGTTTCCTTCAACTCGGCCAGTTCGGCCGGCGGCGGCGGATTGCCGAACCAGGCTGTTTCCAGCCAGCCCAACGCGTCCTTCAGTTCCTTTGGGCTGACGGTCAGCCCCACTTTGGCCGCTTCGTCTAAAATAAGCTTTTCATCAATAAGCTTGGCCAGAATCTGCCGGATATCGACGACTCCGCCAGGTTCGCCGTCCGCGCCCACTGGAGGGTGAAAGCCCCATTCCAGAATACGGTCCAACTCGCTGACGGGGATGGGGTCGCCGTTGACTAAGACGGCCACTTCCGGATTCCAGGCCTCTTCACGGCAACCGGCCAGAAACAGGGCGATCGACATAAAGGCCGACAAAAACGATTTCTTGTTAAGACGCTTCAAAAAAATACACCGTCGAACCGCGGGCCAGCTATTGACTCGCCGAATAAACATATCAAGCGTGATTTCGTCAAAGCCTGAAATCACAAAACTTTTGCCGCCGAGGCGTTGCGATCTTTAATAGCCGGGCCTATAAGCGCCCTGTTTGGTTGGTTCCTTCTAATCTTACAATCTAATATGTTAAATCAAACCTGGCAAGAATTTTTTTATCCGCTCAAGATCAGCCGCGGTCTTGAGGTTAATGTCGCCGACAAAAAGCCTGCCTGAGGGGGACAGGCGGACTTTTCGGCCGGGGGCGGTGACCAGAGCCATGACTTTGTCGTAACTGGCCGGTCCCTCCGGGCCGAAAGTCAGGGTCAGACCGCCGGGGCCCGACTCCAGGCGCCGCACCCGAGCCTGCTTCAAGAGAATTTTGACTTCCATCAGACCGACCAGATTGACGGTCTCCGCCGGAAGCGCGCCGAAGCGGTCGCGCATCTCTTCGACCAGGGCGGCGATTTCAGTCCCGTCTTTGGCCGAAGCCAG
>JAISRV010000268.1 GCA_031273445.1 Candidatus Adiutrix sp.
GACCGCTTTTCCCGCCGAGCCGCTCATCGCCCTGGCCCTGGTCATCGGGCCGCTGATTGAGCTTCCTTTCCTGGGCCTGGTCTCCCAGGCGCTTCTGCTCATGAGGCCGGTCAAAAACGGCGCTCGCCCCTAATCGCGGTTTTCGGCCGGCGGATATTTTTCCGCCAGGTCGCCGAATATTTCCGGCAAAAGCCCGGCCAAAACCCGCAAAAGCATTTTCATGATTTCGCGCATCTGGGGGTGTGAGGCCGGGGCGCAACGCAAGGTCAAGATATGGCGCCATTCGCGCAAATTGGCGGTCATGACTATTTCCGTCTTCAAACTGTTGGGCAGAACCGTTCGCGCTTCCTGGGCCGAGGCGCCGGCGGCCGTCAGCGCCAGATAGGCCTCTTCAGCCGCGGCCATGGCCCGGCGCCACAGTTCGTATTTCTCCGAACCCTCCGTGAAAAAAACCGGCTTGATCAACACCAGCCCCCGCCCCTCCGGCCCCCGGCCGTAGTTGACGTAGCGAGTGCTCTCCTGACTGAACGAAGCCAGCCGGTGGCGGACCAGTTCATGGCTCACCCCGCGGTCGCAGACCAGGCGCGCGGATATGGCTTCATGCTCAATCACCGACAGATGCCCGCTTTTCATCAGGCCGCGGATGAAGGCGCCGGCCGAATCGCGGCTTATGCGGCCTTCGGAGCGGTAGCAGACGCGCCCGGCCCGCTCCAGGCGGGCCAGGACTTCAGCCGGTTCAAGAGGCGTCAATATTTCAACTTCCGGCGATATTATCTTCATCGAGTCTCCTCGCCGCCGCCGGGTCAGACCGTTTCCAGGTCGGTCGTGAATTCCGGGGGCGTCTCGCTCAGCCAGCAGCCCCGACCTTGGCTTTTGATCCGCGCGGCCAGGAGCTTAAAGAGGTCCCAGACTCCGGGAACTTCGGTTTTTGAGCTTCGGAGGCCGCCGGAGGGCCGGCCTGATGTGATCATATTAAAATTTTTGAGGCTTGAAGTGTTAAGATAGAGATAGGCCACGTGAAAGCAAAATATTTTGAGGCCGGGCTCGCGCCAATGCGGCATTTCCAGCCGGTCGCAGGGCAGGCGGCGGGCCAGGTGCAAATGGTCGCTGGCCCAGACGGGCCAGCGGGTCAGGCGCCCGGTTTTGAAGCCTTTCAGGCCGGGATGATAAGGCAGGATAAGGGAGCTGTCATGGCAGAACCCATGGCGCGTAAAGAGGCGCGGCAAATCCGAATGCCAGTGGAAACGGTGCGTCCGCACGGCCAGGGCTGTGGGGAAGGCGGCCCGGTAGTCTCTGATGACGGCTTCTTCCGCCTGTTCCGCCAGGGCCAGATGCTCCATTCCGGCCGCCTCCAGGCCGCCGGCGGGGCTGGCCGGGCCGCGTCGCGAAAGATCGGGGTGGCAGCCCACCTCAAGTTCCGGCCAATAATCGACAGGGGCCGGAGTGGAAAAAAACGTCGTGACTTTGATCTCAAGTTCCCGCACCCGGCGCAGAACCTCCGCCGTGGCTTCGTCTGGAGCCCAGTCCGTGTCGATGGTGAGAATGATCATGTTTTTTCGTTTATTTATTTATTTATTTATTTCAATCCGCTGCTGATAAGCAGTTTAAGCCTTAAACGCCGTAAGCGCCCAGGTATTGCTTGAACCGTTCGACGGCGGCCGCGCTCAGCGGCTCCATTTTGTCGTTCTGGCTGACCGGAATCTTCTCTTGGTGGAGATAGTCTATGATCTCTTTTATGCCCAGGATGGTCTGCACTTCCAGGCCGGTGGCCAGCTTGAAGTTGCGCACAGCGTTCTGGCCCCGTTCGTTGAGTAGGGGCTGTTCGTTTTTGTCGTAAACGGCCGTGGTCTGCTGGCGGTCTATATAAAGAACCACGCCGGTGGGGTGATAGCTGTGGCCGCGGGCGGTGGCTTCGGCGGTCAGGCGTCCAAGAAGGTCGAATTTGGTGGCCATGGTGGTGACCACATCATCTATGATCAGGACGCGGCAGCCGTCAAAGAGCGCGCCGGTGACGAACATGGCCGCTTTAAGGCTGGCTTCGCCATGATTTTTGGCCTCTTTGCGGTCGTAATCGAAACTTTTTTCCGCCTGATGGCGGTTCCAGAGCTCTTCGGCCGTGACCACCGCCAGGGCGCTGCCCTTGTAGGACGGCCCCACGAGAACGTCAAAGCTGTCGATGGTTTTGGTGTCGATGAGAAAGTCGGCCATAATGGAGCCCAGGGCCGAAATGAGGCGGCCGGTCCGGAAGAGCCCGAAGTTGACGAAGTAGGGAGTGGGGCGTCCGTCTTTGAGGGTGAGTCCGTCCCTGAAAAAAAGAGCCCGACTTTCGGCCAGCAGCCTGGCCAGATCTTTTTGGTATGTTTTCATGGCGTCGTCCTGTGATTTGAGGCTTCAACACGAACTCCCGCACACTCCGCCAAGCCCCGGCCGGGGCAGGCGGCGCCCGCCCCAGGCCGCGGCTTCAAGGCGACGCTGTCGCGTCACTTGCGGTTGAGCCAGGTCATCATTTTCCGCAGAGAGCGGCCGACTTCATTGATGGGGTGCTCGGCTTCCTGGCGGCGGCGGGACAGAAAATTGGGACGTCCGGCTTTATTTTCCAGAATCCAGTCGCGGGCAAATTCGCCTTCCTGAATCTCGCGGAGTATTTCGGCCATTTCCATGCGGGTTTCCTCGGTGACGATGCGGCGGCCGCGGGTATAGTCGCCGTATTCGGCGGTGTCGGAAATGGAATAACGCATACGGTCAAGGCCGCCTTCATACATGAGGTCGACGATGAGCTTCATTTCATGAAGACATTCGTAATAGGCTATTTCAGGCTGATAGCCGGCCTCGACCAGGGTCTCCCAGCCGGCTTTGATCAGTTCGCTGACCCCGCCGCATAAAACCGCCTGTTCGCCGAAAAGGTCGGTTTCGGTCTCTTCGGCGAAGGTGGTGCTGATCAGCCCGGCCCGGGTGCCGCCGATGCCGGTGGCGTAAGCCAGCGCCCAGGGCAGGGCGTTGCCGTCGGCGTCCTGGTGGACGGCGATGAGAGAGGGGACGCCGGCGCCTTTGACGTATTCGGCGCGCACCAGATGGCCGGGGCCTTTTGGAGCGATCATGACCACGTTCACGTCGCGCGGGGGCACGACCTGGTTGTAATGGACGGCGAAGCCGTGGCTGAACATGAGCATTTTGCCGGGCTTAAGGCCAGGCTTGACGTCTTTTTCATAAACGTCGGCCTGAATGTGGTCGGGCAGGAGGATTTGAATAAGGTCGGCTTTTTCTGAAGCCTCGGCGGCGGAGACGGGAGTGAAGCCGTGTTCGACGGCCAGATCATAGTTGGGCGAACCGGGACGCTGGCCGACGATGACGTTAAGGCCGGAATCGCGAAGGTTCTGCGCCTGGCTGTGGCCTTGACTGCCGTAGCCCAATATGGCGATGGTCTTGTTTTGCAGGGGGGTCATGGGGGCGTCTTTTTTGAAATAAACTTGCATTTTATAGGCTCCTTAAGATAGATGGAGCCGGGAGTCGTCTTGCCCGGCCTGGTGTAATCGTAAATTTGCGCGGCCAAAAGCCGGCCGTTCTCGCTGGTTGAGAGGCCGATAAACTCGTTTGCTGGGCAAAAATAACATTTTTTGCCCAGCTACGGTCAGCCCCGACAAGGCGCCAAGCCAAAATGAGAAGACAGACAGCAACAGGCCGATATGCCTTAGGCGCCGTTTCGGCGGTCTTTTTTAAAAAGACGGGTGCGGGTCATGGCGGTCAGGCCCGTGGAAACTTGCTCCTCTATGCCGAATTCGCCCAACAGGGCCATGATGTCGCGGATCTTTTTTTCGTTGCCCGTGAATTCCATGGTATAGCTCTTGGGGCTGACGTCGAGTATCTTGCCTTTGAATATTTCGCACAAGCCGCGCAGCTCGGAGCGGTCGGCGCCCATGGCCCTGACTTTGACCAGAACCAGCTGTTTTTCCACATAGTCGTCTTCAGAGAGGTCCACGACTTTGATGACGTTTATGAGTTTGCGCAATTGCTTGATGATCTGCTCGATTATTTGCGGCGAACCGGAGGTGATCAGGGTTATCAACGAAACCTGCGGATCCATGGTCTCGGCTACCGACAGGCTTTCAATGTTGAACCCCCGGCCCGAGATCAGGCCCGTCACCCGGGCCAGAACGCCGGGTTCATTGTCGACCAGAACGGAAAGGGTGCGGCGCGATGAAGTCTGATTTTCCATGTCGCCCCCCTTTAAGCTATAGTTCCGGAACAGTCGAGAATCATTTCGTCTATGGCTTTGCCGGCCCCGACCATGGGGTAGACCAGCGCCTCCTGGCAGACGATGAATTCCATGACGACCGGGCCGTCCGCGGCCAAGCCCTGGTCGATGACGTCGGCCGCCTCTTCAGGCCGGGCGGCGCGAAAGCCTTTGGCGCCGAAGGCCTCGGCCAGTTTGACGAAGTCAGGCCCCGCGCCCAGCATGGTGTCGGCATAGCGCCGGTCGTAGAACAGTTCCTGCCACTGGCGAACCATGCCCAGGCAGCCGTTGTTGATGATGGCCACTTTAATGGGCAGCTTCTCTTCCACAACGGTCACCATCTCCTGGATGTTCATGAGAATGGAGCCGTCGCCGGCGATGCAGACCACCAGGGCCTCTGGCTTGGCGATCTGCGCGCCCATGGCCGCCGGCAGGCCAAAACCCATGACGCCCAACCCTCCAGACGAGATGAAGCGGCGCGGCCGGTCATAAAGGTAATATTGGGCGGCCCACATCTGGTGCTGCCCCACGTCGGTGGTGATGATGGCGTCCCGGCCCTTGGTTTTTTCGTAGAGCGTCTGTATGACCATCTGGGGTTTGATGGAAGCGCGGCCTTCCCGGCCGCGCTTGTCGCCGGGGACCCCGGCGCCGGCCGGGGCGGCGTTCCCGTCTGCGGCGCTTGCTCGATAGTCGATCGTGCCTCTGGCCTTCCAGGCGGCGATCTGATCCAGCCACTGTCGGCGCGCTTTTTTATCGTAAGTCGGGGCCCCTCCCAAGGCTTCCAGGATGGAAGACAGGGCCAGCCGGGCGTCGGCCACCAGCGGCACGTCGGTGGCGACGCGTTTATGGATGGAAGTGGGATCGACGTCGATCTGGATGATCTTGGCCTTCCGGGCAAAACGATCCAGACGGCCGGTGACGCGGTCGTCGAAGCGGGCGCCCACGGCCACGATCAGATCGGCTTCCGAAACGGCCATATTGGCCTGGTAAAGGCCGTGCATGCCTAACATGCCCAAAAACA
>JAISRV010000285.1 GCA_031273445.1 Candidatus Adiutrix sp.
ATGAAGTCCGAACGCGACCAGCAGGCGGCCAAATACCGCAGCGAAGGCCAGATGGAAGCCCAGAAGATCAGGGCCGAAGCCGACCGCAACCGGGCCGAGATGCTATCCAAAGCCGACCGCGCCAGCCAGGAGATTCGCGGCCAGGCCGACGCCGAAGCCGCGGGCATATATGCCGGAGCCTACAATCTGGATCCGGAATTTTACGCTTTCACCCGTTCTCTGGAATCATATCGGGCCGCCTTCACGAACAAAAGCACCCTGGTGCTCTCGGCCGAAGATCTGGACTATCTCAAATATTTCGGGCGGCCCAGCGCCGCCAGGCCCTGAGCGCCTGAAGCGGCCTATTGAAAAGAGAGAAGAACATGGCGGAAAATATTAACGATATTACCGTAAATTACGAAGAAGAAGGCGAACTGGTGGTAGAGGAGCTGGAAAAAGTCATCCTCACCCGCGGCGCCTGGACCTCCATTCTTTTTCGCTATCGCGAAAGAGAACGGCAGACCGGCCAGATGGGCCCGCCCAAAGCCACCCTCAGGCGCTTTCAGAAGCACCAGGGCGTTTTTAAAAAGCGCGACGCCATAAATCTGTCCGCCGAGACCGCCCGAACCCTGATCAATGCCCTGGAGGCCTGGCTGAAGGAAGGCCTTTTGGGCAAAGGTTCAGCTTCAGATGATGGCCTGGGTGACGAGTAATGTTTGAACTAAAGGTGACCGACCATTTCTCAGCGGCTCACAACCTGCGCGAATTTTACGGCAAATGCGAAAACCTTCACGGCCATAACTGGTTTGTGGAGGCCCGGGTCAGAGCCAGAAATCTGGATAAAACCGGGTTGGTCATGGATTTCGGCCTGATTAAAAAATGCCTGAAAACCGTTCTGGATATTATTGATCACCAATATTTAAACGAGATTGAGGCTTTCAAAATCGACAACCCGTCTTCTGAAAACATCGCCATTTTCATTTTCAATAACCTGGCGCCTTATATTTCCGAAGAGACCGACGGCCGGGCCTGGCTGCACTCCGTTTCCGCTTGGGAAAGCGGCAACGCCTCAGCCACCTGCATGGCTGATTGAACAACCCCCAACAAAGGAGATCGCCGCCTTGGACGAAGGCAGTTCACCCCAGCGAAGTTTTATTTCCAGATTGTCCAGATTATTTGGGAAAGGCTCCGCCTCATTCGAAGACGAAATAAGCCTTATCCTGGATCATGGCGAGGAAAGCGGGGCCATAGCCCAGAGCGCCAGCGAAATGATTCAGAGCATTGTCGAGTTTAACGACACTGTGGCCCGACAGATCATGACGCCGCGCATAGACATGGTCGGGGTGGAAAAAAGCTCTTCCCTCGGCGAAATCATACCGATAATCGTCGATGAAGGCTATTCGCGTCTGCCGGTGTACGACGGAGACATGGATCACGTCGTCGGCTTTATCGTCGGCAAAGATCTTTTGCAGTTATGGGGAGAGCCGTCGCATATTCCCCTGCCCCAAAGGCTGATAAGACCGATCATACTTGCGCCCGGAAACAAAAAAATCGTCGATCTCCTGGGTGAACTGCGCCGCAAAAAAAGCCATCTGGCCATAGTGTTGGATGAATACGGCGGAACTGACGGCCTGGTCACCATGGAAGACATCATCGAAGAAATAGTCGGCGATATCCATGATGAATATGACGAGGAAGAAGAGCCTTTCGTGGATCTTTCGCCGGGCGTGACCATGGCGACCGGCCAGGCGGCCATATCGGATTTGAGCGAACACCTGGGCGTTGAACTGCCCGAAGGCGATTATGACACTTTGGGCGGCTTTCTGACCAATCAGATCGGCCGCGTGCCGCAGGTTCATGAAAAAATAAGATGGGCGGATCTTATCTTCAGCATTGCCCAAGCCGATGACCGCAAGGTGGACAAAGTGGAGATAAGGCGCCTTGACTCGAATGAACGCGAACTGCCGCCTGAACTCGGCGGCCCTTGAAATTTAGTTCATCTTTTAACGAGTTTTAACGAGCGCGGCGACTTTTTCCCCGACCGCGGCCACGCCGTCACGGCCGCCAAGCTCAAAAGGTTTGTCCGGGCCGGCCAGATAATCATAGACGGCTTTCTCCACCGCGGCCGCTGCTTCCGTCTCCCCTATGTGCTTAAGCATCATGGCCGCGGACATGACGGCCGCCAGAGGATTGGCCCGGCCGCTGCCGGCGATGTCCGGGGCTGAACCGTGAACGGGCTCGAACATCGAAAGGCCGTCGCCGATGTTGCCGGAGGCGGCCAGACCCAGGCCGCCGGCCAGCGCTGAAAGCAGATCGCTGACGATATCGCCGAAAAGGTTGGGGCACAGCATCACCCCCCAGCCCCCCGGGTTGCGCGGCAAGAGGTAACACATGGCGTCGACGTTGACATAGACCGGTTCAATATCCGGGAACTCGTCGGAGAACGTCTGCCGGGTAACTTCATCCCAGAAACCGTAAAGATGGGGCACGGCATTGGCCTTGCTGACCACGGCGACTTTGTTTTCGCCGCGGGCGCGGGCCAATTCGCCGGCTTTGCGGGTTATGCGGGCTATGCCGGGCCTGGTCATCAGCCCCAGGGAAAAAGCGCCTTCAACCGCTGGGGCGAAACTGAGCTCCAGGCGGCCTGAAAGATCGTAGAGCCCGCGGCCAGCTTCAATCTTCTCCGCCATTACTCCGCAGCCGCGGCCGCCGATGCCCATGTAAAGGTCTTCCGTGTTTTCGCGCACGACCACCGCGTCCAGCCGCCGGCCTGAAGCCAAAGCCGCCGGGGTGGGCACATTTGGAAAACTCAGGGCCGGGCGCAGGTTCATATACTGATCAAAATGAAATCGCAGAGCCAAAAGTAGACCCTGCTCCAGGGGCCCGGGTTTGACCCTGGGGTCGCCGACCGCGCCCAGCAACATGGCCCGGCACTCGGACATCTCGTCAAGCGCGGCCGCGGGCAAAACCAGGCCATGCTCCAAATAATAGGCGGCGCCGAAAGGAAAACGGCGCCATTCGAGCTCGAAGCCGAATTTTTCGGCCGCGGCCTCGCAAACCTTGCAGGCTTCGCCGATGACTTCAGGGCCTATGCCGTCGCCGGGCAAAAGAGCGATCAAGCGCTTGGTCATAAAATCGTCACCCTCCAAAATAACGGTCGGCGATCAAACCCCGTCCGGACATCCCCCGGGCGCCTGATCTCAGTTGAAAAGTTGGAAACCTGGGATAAAGGCCTATTTGGCTTCCTTTATCTCTTTGAGCAGCCTGGTTTCACGCATAGCCATATTTTTATAGTTGCCGGCCTCAGCCAGCTTGACCACTTCCCCATAGTGGAAGATGGCCTGATCGAGATTACCGATGTCAGCGAAGTATTTGGCCAGATAAAAGTGGCCCTTGGACTTTTGTCCGTTATTGCCGAAAAAGCGTCCGGCCAGTTCCAGCGCCTCAGGATAAGTTTCCGTTTCCATGTTGACGGCCCGATCATAAAGGGCCGCGGCTCGTTTTTTATCGTTTAAAAGTTCACAGGCGCGGGCCAGCCCCAAAACGGCCTGGCGGTGATCCTGGCCCGCTTTCTCATAGTAGTTTTTGGCCTCCTGCGGCTTACGCCGCTTCAGGCTCAGGTCGCCCAGGTCGGCCAGATATTCGGGATTTCCAGGAGACAGGGCCAGAGCCTGGCTCATGAGTTTGTCGGCCTCGCCAAGGTTCTGCTGGCGCACGGCCAGAAGCCCCAGGGCATGAAGGGCCGAAGCGTCGTTTTTGTTCTGGTTCAAGCGGCCGGTCATGATGGTCTGAATGCGTCGCGGCTCCCCGGAAAAAGCCAGAACACGGTCGCGAAAAGCCAGATAACGCAGATCCGGCGCCGGACTGGGCGCATTCTCATAATCCTTGAAAGTAATGGCCAGACGGCTGGCCAGGGCCGGGTGAGTGTTCAGGTAAGTGGGAATATCCGGCGATATCTGATAAGTCTTCTGCGACATGATTTTAAAGGCGCCATACATGTCGCGGGCGTCATAGCCGGCTTTGATCATATACTGCCGCCCTTTGGCGTCGGCCTCGGCCTCGTCTTCGCGGGAGTTGGCCAGCATGCTCTGAATCGTCGCCCCTGTGCCGCCGAACATCAAAGCCTGCCCGAGAGCCGCGGTCGAGCCGCCGCGTGAAGCCAGAAGGGCTCCGGCCAGCATGGAGGCTATGGCGGTCAGGGAGGCCCCGGCGGCGCCTTCAACCCGCCGGGCAAAGTGGCGTGCCGTCAGGTGAGCCACTTCATGGCCGATGATGGCGGCCAGTTCGCCTTCGTTTTCCAGGCTGTTGATGGTTTCCGTATGCATATAGACGAAACCGCCGGGCACGGCGAAAGCGTTGATGCCGTCGCTGCGCAGAATATAAAAACTGCACTGTCCCGGCCCCAGCCCGGCGGCCCGTATGATGCGGCCGGTAATGGCCTTGTAATACTTATTGATGATGGGATCGTCAATAATGGCCCCGGTGGCCGCGACCTTTAAATGGAAACGCCGCCCCAGCTCCTTTTCTTTCTGTGGGGTCATCTCTTCGGCCCGCAGGAGAGGCCAAGGGCAGACCAGGCCTATAATCAACAGCCATACCAAGCCGCGCCAAGCTAACGACGCCGTCCGCCATGATGTTTTCCACATAATCCACCCCCCGGCGGCATCCTGGCCGGTTTACAGACGCGCCGTCATCACGCTTTGGAGATCGACGGGCGCGGCGCGTCTGACCACAGCCCTTCCAGGTCATAAATACTTCTTGATTCGCGATTGAAGATGTGCACGATTATATCTCCCAAGTCAACCAGCGCCCAATGACTGTCCCCGCCCAAGCCCTCGACCCCCAGGGGATGAACGCCGATTTCCCTGGCGCGCCGCACTATTTTCTCCGCTATGGCCGTAACCTGGCGCGGATTTTCCGCGCTGGCGATATAAAACCAGTCGGCCACCGACGACAGACCCGATATGTTCAGAAGCACCGGATCAATAGGTTTATGTTCATTGGCCGCCGCCGCTACGACGTCGGTCAGGTCAGGACTTATCCTTTTTTTTTAACGGCTTTGTTTTCAGCCTTAACTTTTGGCGCGGCGGTCGCCTTGGGCGCGGCCTTGGCTTTGGGTTCGGCGCTCGCCTTGGGGGCGGCCTTGGCCTTGGGCGCGGCCTTGGCCTTGGGCGCGGCGGTCGCCTTGGGGGCGGCCTTGGACGCGGCGGTCGCCTTGGGGGCGGCCTTGGACGCGGCGGTCGCCTTGGGGGCGGCCTTGGCCTTGGGTTCGGCGGTCGCCTTGGGAGCGGCC
>JAISRV010000039.1 GCA_031273445.1 Candidatus Adiutrix sp.
TTGATCTCTGAAAAATTATCTTGATATTTCAATATATTACTATTTTCATGCGATTGCCCTGTATGCTGCCGGCAATTCTAAATGTAAATGATCGGTTTGACCGGCTGGATCGCCGCCAGGCAAAAAATGTGATTTTTGCCTGGCGAGGGGATTTTTAGGCGCCTCACTCAGTGAACCGCTGGCTGTCAGCCCCTGAAATGGCGGCGCGTAACGAACGGAACAAACGAGCGATGAGACAAAAATAAGAGATGAGACAAAGTTGTTTTGACTTTCTTCGGGCGCGATATTACAATTCGCCCTAAGTAATATTGCCTGGATTTAAGGAGACGAACAATGGCTGTTGGATGGGCCGGCGACGGCGCCGTGTCGGATCAGATCAATGATTCCATTTCCGACGCCGTGGCCAGGGCCAGGCGTGAATTGCCCCGCGGCGAAAGTCTGAAATTTTGTGAAGACTGCGGAGAGGAAATTCCCGCGGCCAGGCGTGCGGCTCTGCCCGGAGTCAGGTTATGCCTGGAATGCCAGGCCGCCGCTGAGAAAAACCGGAGCGCCGATTATTCCCTGTATAACCGCCGCGGCAGCAAAGACAGCCAACTGCGCTGACCGTACAGGACGTTAATTGAGGCGCGAGGCCGGGCGGCAAAGGGGTGAAGCGGATGTTGAAAGCCGAATTGTTGGAGCTTATCGCCAATGGCGAAAATTCTGGAGTGGAGTTCAAACGCGACGACCTGCGCCCCGAGCAATTAGCTCGGGAAATAGTGGCCCTGGCCAATTTTCAAGGCGGCCGCGTGCTTATCGGCGTGGAGGATGACGGAACTATCAGCGGCATTCAGCGCGGCGGCTTGGAAACATGGGTTATGGATACCGTCTTTGGGCGTTATATCCACCCCGCCATCATCCCTTTCTACGAAGAGGTCATGGTCGAGGGTCAGAAAAAGGTGGCGATTATATTCGTTAAAGACTGTAACGCCAAGCCATACGTGGTGCGCTGCCACGACAGGGAAGAAACGTATATCCGCGTCGGCAGCGTCTCCCGCCCTGTGACCCGGGAACAGTTGATTCAACTTTCCGAAAGCGGGGGCTTAATTCACGTTGAATTAATGCCGGTATACGGAACCGGGTTTAAAAGTCTGGATCAGGCCAGGCTTGAAGATTATCTTATAAATATAGTCGGCGACGCGGCAGGCCCGGTCGATAACGACGATTGGGAAAGACGCCTCAAAGGGTTGGGATTTATGACTGTGGGCAATGCCGGGCAGCCCGTTTGCACGGTGGCCGGAACCGTGCTTTTCGCCCATAGCCCCAGGCGTCATTTCCGCCGAGCCGGCCTGCGCTGGATGTCCTTTGCCGGCCAGGACATGGATTATCAGGCCCAGGACGATGTTTATCTTGACGCCCCGCTGGTCGGGTTGTTCGAAGGCGCCGCAGGCCAGGGACGCGGGTTGACGCAAATGGGCTTGATTGAAAGAATCATAGATAGAATGCGCCCTTTCATATCAATCGAAGCGGATAAACCGGACGAAAATTTCAGACGGGAACGGCAATGGCATTATCCGCATGAAGCTGTGCGGGAAGCCGTATTGAACGCCTTCGCCCACCGGGACTGGACGCGGTCTAATGAAGTGGAGATTGTGAATTACAACGACAGGTTGGAGATTAAAAGCCCGGGCGCGCTGCAGAATGCCATGAGCATAGAAAAAATGCTGGCCGGTCAGCGTTCCGTCAGAAACCCGATTATTCTTGAAACTCTGCGGGACTACTCTTATATCGATATGAGAGGCATGGGCGTCCGGAAAAAGATAGTCCCCCTCATCCGCGCTTCCGCTGGTCGGGACCCATTGTTTGAAGCCACGGAAGACTATGTGAAAACGACTCTCCCCAGGAAAAATTAGGGGCGGCTTTTGCCCTCGGAGCTTATGAAGCCTTTAGGGCGAATCAATCGACGATCCCTCAGATCCGGTTCTTCGCCCTCTTTCTGCAGCGGGACTCCGGCATCCCCTGGCCCCCCTGGTCGAGTTTTTCGAGCAGCGACAGGCTTTCGTCCGACGGATAGACCTCGCGCTGCGGCGTTCCTCAGCGCAAGATTTAGAAGCGGCCTACACGACGCGACGTCGTAATTTGAAGTAAAGAACAGTTTGTTCCTTATAAGCTCATGCGACTTCAGTTGGCCTCTCATCTCGGCGTTGATCGCGTCAAAATTCATCTCCGTCCCACCCCGATCTCCGCATTCATGTATAAATTGCATTCATGTATAAATTATAAGCGGGCATAGAGATTTTATATAGCGGGGAATGGGGGCCGCGTCTTCTTATGTTCTCAAGCCGGGGGCCGGCTTTATTCGGCGCCGGAGCATTTATAGGGGCGTTCGTGCGGCGCGAACACGTCGTCGCGCCGCTTGCGGCAGATCAGGCTGTCGCGGTTGGCGCATCGGGGGCTGGCGGCGACCGCTTTTTCAAACCAGCAACAATCAACGGCTTGATCGCACTCGGGCGGGGTTGAGGTCTGCAGGCTTTCCTGGGAAAGCGAAATAGTGGTGGCCATGGTGAACCTCCAGAGCCGCCGGCCCTTAAGGGCCGGGCGGATCAGCGGCCGAGGCGGCCCTTAAGGGACGCCGGTTGCGGCCGGGCCGTCATCGTTGCGCTTCAACTGCGCGTGAAGCCCGCGTCGAGCCTTCAAAGCTCTGCCTCCCGGCCGAGACGGCCGTTTGGGCCGGGAAGGATGGGCGGCGGCCCATATTCATTGCTCCTGCGGCGAAAATTTTTAACGGCTAACGGCTCCGGCCGCTTCGCTCGCCATAAAATATAGCAATTATCTTGCCAAATTCTTCACGTCTTGGCTCGGCAGCCGCAAAGTGAAACTGCCGGACATCGGGCTTTGCAGGATGTGAGGGTTAAGTAGCCGCAATTCTTTATAATCGCAGCCATACTGCCGGGCGATGGCGGCCCAGGCGGCGGCTTTTTTAAGGTTGATCCGCTTTTCAGAAAATTTCGCCGGGCGATAACGGCCGGCCGGAATTTCGGCGGCCAGACCATATTGCGGCGCGTTTTCCATAATCACCTTGATGGCGGCGATGCGGTAAACATAGCGTTCCGTTTCCCGCGGCAGGTCAAGCTGATAATAATCCCTTACGCCCTGCGCGGCTATGGCCCTGGAGAGCCGATTTTCGCCGCTGTTGTAAGCGGCCATGGTCAGAGCCCAGTTGCCGAATTTCCCATATAAAAACTTAAAATAAGCTTCGGCCGCGCTCATGAGCGTTTCGGGCAGGCGACGCTGATCGATTTTATTGTTCACCGTCAGGCCGAAACGGACGGCCGTGGCCGGCATGAACTGCCACAAGCCCAAGGCGCCGGCCGGGGAAATAACCTCAGGCCTGAGGTCGCTTTCCGCGACGGCCAGATATTTGAGGTCGTCAGGCAACCCGGCCGCTTTCAGCTTCGCCTCGATAAAGGGGAAATAAACCGCCGCGCGGCGCTGCCAAAGGGCCACTTGGGCCGGCTGATTGACGGCCCGCAGAAATTCTAATTCCAGGCGTTCATAGACTGAACGCTTTTTGAGATCCAGAGCCTCTCCGCACAAAGTCGCCTTTTCAGGCAGACGAAAATCCGGCCGCAAGGCCGGCCGCGGCGCTTCGGCCGCCGGACCCGCCGTCCAGGCTTCAATCAGGGCGCGGGGGCCGCCCTCCGGCCCGGAGAACCCCAGGCTCAGGGCCAGAATCAGCAATTTTGCATATTCGACCAGGGCGGCCATAAACGGTCTGTCTTTGCGGCAATCTTCGCGCCGCGAGATTTGAAGCGAATCTTTAATATAGACCCGGCTATTAAACATCGCCACGCCTCGGCGGCGCAAGTATTGTGATTTCGGGCTTTGGCGAAATCACCCTTGATATGTTTATCTCGGCGAGTCAATAAGTTCAGATTATAGCCATCCGAACTAAAAATGGCAAGGGTTTTTATTTTTACGCTTGTCGCAATATGGCGTATTTGTTGGTTAATTATCGCCGGGGGTCTCTTTGGCCGCGCTTGACCGCTTAAGCCGTTGCCTCAGGCCGTCTTCATAAGCCTGGCGCAGCGTTTCGCTCAGTTCCATTTCGCGGGCCAGAAGGTGTTCGGACAAAAGCAGCATGGCCGAGGCGCGGCTGCGGTTTTGCTCATATAGGGAAGGGTAGGCGGCGTTGTCCCATTTAAAATAGATCCCGGCCAGCGCGTCGGTCAGGTAGCGCCGGCAGAGATTGAGGGCCACGCCCCGCAAAACAGGCGGCAGAAGCTCAATTTCATCCGGATAAAGGCTCAGCCCGGTTTCCGCGTAGCCGGCCATGACGCCCGCGGCGATATCCGTCATGACGGCGGCCTCCGCCGGGCCGGCCCGGGCGCTCCAGGAGCGCAGCATCTCGGCCAGGTCGATCAGCACATGCCCGAAGCCGACGGTGTCCCAATCCAAAAGGGCCGACGGGCGGCCGTCAAGGAAGAGGAAATTGTCGCGTTTGGGGTCGCCGTGTATGATCACGTCGCGCCGCTGAAAAACGTCAATGAAGCCGGGAAAGAAGGGCAACTGCCAGGCGGAGTCGGCCGCCTCCGCGAGCAGGGTCTCCAATTCGGCCAGGCAGGGGTGGCCGCGGTAGATGCGGGCGAGGTTTTCGAAGTCGTCGGCGCGGCAGAGCCTTTGATTGGTGAACTCGCCTTCCGGCAGGTCTTCAAGCGGCAAAGGGGCCGGCCGGTTGAGAAATTGGTGGCAACGGCCCAAAAAACGCGCCGCCTCCCGGGCCGCCGCCGCGTTTTTGGCGGCCGGGGGGGCGCCCGGCAGATAACCGGTGAGCCGCCAGACGCCGTTGGCCGGCTCATCCAGGAAGCTCAGAAGGCGGCCCTCCAGATCGGCCTGAATCAGGGGCAGCGGCGGGGGCGCGGGGTCGCGTTCCCGGGCGGCGTTCTGCACCGCCAGCCAGTTGGAGCCCAGGGCTTCGGCGCCTTGAAAAAAGTCGTTCAGGCGTTGCAGGACGAAAGACCCGGACGTGGTTTCCACTAAAAAGGTCTCATTGACGCGTCCCCCCCGGAGCGGCGAGACGGCGGCCGGCTCAAGGCCGAAACAACGGCGGGCCACCTCGCCGGCGAGGCGGGGCGGCGAATCGAAGGGCGCCTTCTCCTTATGGCGCTCGGCGGTCATAAATGTCGCCCCCGGGCTGAAGCCTGAGGCCTCTGAGGCCCAGGCCCTTTATTTAATGGGGCATCTAAACATGATTGCCCCGGTCATGTCAAGTCCCGGCGAATTTTGTCTCATCGCTCATTTGTTCCGTTCGTTACGCCCCGCCATTTCAGGGGCTGACAACCAGCGATTGTCGCGCCTTTCCCTTTCGGGCGTCTTTTAATCAACTGTCGCCGTCGACGCTCCAATTCTCTGAATGCGTATTCGTCGCGAGTGGGAATGGCCACGCTTTCCACCATTAATTGGCGAATTTCGCTTGCGTTTCCTTTTCTGCATAGACATAATATATCTATGCAGAAAGGAGGCTGGTTTTGGGAAGCTACACTTATCTGACAAAAGGCAACGGGACCACATACGTCTACTGGCAGGTATCGCAGTGGGACAGCGAGCGCGGCATGAGCGTCCCCAAGAAAACATGCGTGGGTAAACTCGGGGACGATGGCGAGGTGATTTACAACAAACGCTTCTCCTATCCCGGCGCCATGGACGATTTGGATTCCGGTCGTGAAGAAGCCGAGGCCGTACTGATCGGCCAGAGCATGCTGCTGGACGCCGCCTGCAAGAGAAGCGGCCTAACCACGGCGCTCGACGACGTGTTCGGCAAGGCGGCGACGGCGCGCATCGTCTCCATCGCCTACGCCATCGTCGCGGGCGACTCGCGGATGTACGGGGCGGGCAGTTGGATGGAATCGCACGCCTGCCCCTGCCACGATGCCCCCTTGTCATCGCCGCGCATATCGGAAACATTCGCCGCCATCAGGTCGTCGCTCATCGAATCGTTCATGGCCAAGTGGGCCTCCCGGACGGCTTCCGCCGATGCCGGGCATTACTGCTTCGACCTTACGAGCGTGTCCAGCTCCAACGAGAGCAACCCTTTCGTCGAATGGGGCTACAACCGCGACAAAGAGCGCCTGCCGCAGATCAACATCGCGCTTCTGTCCGGCATAACGTCACGGTTGCCATCGGCCTACCTGCTGCTGCCGGGCTCCGTGTCGGACGTGACTTGCGTCGACGAACTCGGGGAACGCATGGCCAAGTACGGGATCGGCGGGATCAGGCTCGCGCTCGACAGGGGTTTTTACTCGCAGGACAACCTTGACGACATGGCGGGATCGGGGCGGCGCTTCATGATGCCCGTGCCGGGCAACGTGAACGCGGCGAAAGACTTGATTGACTCATGCCGTGCGGACATCGAGTCCGACCTGCACTTCGTTGAGACAACTGAAGACGGCACGGCGGCCGTGTACGGGATGACGGCGCTTGGGACAGCGGGAGGCAAGCGCCTGTGGCGACATGTGTATTTCGACGCTGCGAGAAGGGTCGAACACATATCGTCGTTTTTCGCGAGACTGTCCGCCTGGGAAAAGGAACTCAGGGAGAAACGCCCGAAAAAATGCAACCAGGCCTTCTATGACAAATACTTCATTGTCAAGGCCACGCCGAAAAGGGGCTATCGCGTCAAAAGGAACATAGCCGCCATAAACGAATTCAAAACCGACTATGCCGGCTTCTGGGTCATAGTGACGAACTTCGAGAAAGACGCGGGGAAAACCCTTGGGCTTTACCGCCAAAGGGCGAGGGTGGAACAACACTACGACGATCTGAAAAACGAACTCGACATGATGCGCGTAAGAACCCATCGCCAGGAAACCATGAGAGGGCGCGTGTTCGTCCATTTCGTCGCTCTCATCATCCTGCAGCAGCTGCGAATCATCATGCAGGATTCAAAAGCGCATGACGGAACGCTCACGGTCAGGACGACGCTTAAAAAGGTCGATTCCTACATGCGGATAAAGTTCAAGGGCCAATATAAGGACGTCCGCTCAACCATGTCAAAATCGCAACGCGAAATATTCACGGCCTTTGGGCTTCTTTGAACGCCTACAGCCAACATGACTGCTAGCTGAGGCGGGGAGGCTGGGAACCTGGCACGTCAGTTGCTTAAACCTCTATAATTGGAGACGATATTTCAGGCCGCCCATTTGCGGCCGCCAAGCGGGAGCGCCTTTATGACGGCAATCGAGTTATTGAAAACCAGGGCCCAGGGGCGGCCCCTGATGCTGTGGGGGGCCCGGCAGTTGGGCCTGAGCGTTTTCGGTTCCCTCACTCGTCTGGGCCGGCCGCCGGCCGCCTTCATCGACTCCAGCGCCGATGTCCGGCGGGTGCGGGT
>JAISRV010000411.1 GCA_031273445.1 Candidatus Adiutrix sp.
GAAAACGGTTCGCCGCCGTCAAATCCGCCATCTCCCGCACCCGCTGTGAAGACGGCTTTCCGGGGCCCGCGGCGTTTTGCATCATGATGAAGCAACCCGGCTCCACATATTCCCTCAAACTGTTGGATTCGCAGATGACCAGCGCCCCTTTCAAGGCTTCTTCACGGAAGCGGCCGTAAGCCTCCGAAAGGGCTTCGCGCGTCGACCGGAGCCAGAAGACCTGGTGGGCCCCGGCCGCCAACAGCCGCGAGGTGTCCTTGGGGCCGTCGCGTTCCTCTTCCCGCGTCAGCAGATAATCGGCCTCCATGGAGGAGCAGACGCCGCAGCCATGCCGGCCGTAAGGGCAGCCGCCACCGTCCCGCGACACGGTGGTCGCTTTCAGCGCGACGACCGGAACCCTGTCGCGCCATCGCCGGACGAATTCAGCCGCCAAAGCGGTCTTGCCGGAGTTTTTTCCCGTTGAACCGATGAGGATCATATTTTTGGCCGAAATCATGAAAACATCCCTCCGCCGGCGGAGGCGTCGCTCCTTTAGGCTTGTGGTGATTATATCATATCGCCATAAATAGGAAACGGCCCTGCTTCCAGTGGGAGAGATGCTCGAAAAGCAGAAAGAACTACAGCGCCTTCTCGGCGTAGAACCGCCTTCATCTTTATGAGTTCACGGGGGTATCCAGGCTTCATACTGAAAATAACCTTCAAAACTCTCTCAGACTCTCTTCACGGCTTCTTCATGAAATATCTGGGCTCGAGCTGTTTCAGCTTGATTTCATCATTTTACGCCCAGCATGGTCACCGAGCTCCAATCGTCCGGCGGCGGAGATTTAATGAAGTCGCGGCAACGCGCCCGCATGATGACCGACGGCACATCTTCTGGCCATAGGTCCAGGGCGTCTTCGAACAGTTCTTTCGCCGCGGAGAAATCACGATTAAAATAGGCTAAAAGGCCTCGTTCGAAAAGATCTCGCGCCCGCTTGTCCTCGCCGCCCAATTCTCCTCGCCGGGTCATGACTTCATAAATCATAAGGCTTTCCTGCCGACCGGGCACCCGAACCCGATCCAGCGCCCGCAGTTCCGCCACATCCGACGCGGCCTGGGCGGTGGTCTCGTTTATGATGATGCGGCTACGGTAGATCTTGTTGACCGCCACCAGCCGGGAGGCCAGATTGACCGCGTCTCCCATGACCGTGTAAGTGAGGCGCGTTTCAGCCCCGATGTTCCCCACGACCATGGGCCCGGTGTTGACGCCCATCAGCGCCACCAGCGCCGGACGTCCTTCCGCTAAAAGGTCCCTGTTGAGCTCTTTTAAGATATCCTGCTGTCTGATGGCCGACAGCACCGCCGCCTGGGCATGGTCCTGACGCGGCCGCAGCGGAGAACCCCAGAAAGCCATGACGGAATCGCCGCTGTATTTATCCAGGATGCCGCCGTATTCTTCAATGCCGGAACTCATTTTTTCAAAATAACGGTTGAGGATGGTCACCAGTTCTTCCGGGCTTGAACGCTCCGCCAGTGACGTAAATCCCACCAGATCTGAAAAAAATACTGTCATTTCACGGCGTTGTCCAACACGTGACAGTATCTCGGGGTGATGGACTATTTGTCCGGCCAAGGCCGGGTTCAGATAGAGCGAAAGCGCCGTTATTGATGTCCTGGTCGCTTCACGCCCTTCTTTATTGCGAATGCCCAGGTAGAAAAACTGCGCGACGAAAATAGCGATCAAAGACGGCGCCAGGGGCAGATACAGCCCCAGCGCGAAAGCCGAAGCTATGACGAGGAGGCCTAACGCCATAACCGCCGACGGCAGCCAGATCAAGGGATAAGGGCCGCAACGCTGGCTGAAGAAAAGCGGCGTCAAAGCCGCCAGGGTCAGCGCGACGATGAAGATGAAGCTGGAACCCGGGCCCAGGGTCGTCAGTTGATGGCCGCGTAAAATAGTTATGATGCTCTGCGCGGCTATTTCCACAGCCGTATCGCCGCGTTCGGCCTTTTCGGAAAACGGGGTGGGGTAGTTGCCGCGTGTCAGCGAGTTTATTTCGCCGATCAAAACCAATTTGCCTTTGAAATGGCGCTGGAAGAAGTCCGTCTCTCCATCCGCGGCCCGCTGATAGACATCGACGAAACTGAATTGCGGAGCCGGTCGCGGATCGAAATCGATGTATATTTCCTGGCCGGCGACCTCAAGTTCTGGACGAAAAGCCTTGGCCGCCAGGTAAGGCAAGCTGAGGCAGCCGGGGCCATGGAAGCAGTCCGCCCGGCGGAGCGGCTGGCGGCGCACTTTTTCGTCTTTGTCGCGCGCCGCATTCAAAAAGCCGATGCTGTCCGCGCCCATGATCTTCAGATATTCAGGCGCCGGAAGAAGAGGGGACTGCAGCGGGCGCCAGCGCATGCCGCTTATGACCGGCATATCCGCCGCCACGTTTTTAATGACCTCGAACCATTCGCTCACGTCGGCCTGAGAGAAAAAAGCCGCATCGGTGCGCGGCAGTATCAGATGCAGGGCCACGGCTTCGGCGCCGGCCAGGTGGAGCTGTTTTATTATTTCAGTGTAATAATGGTGCTGGAAAAGTTCAGGTATGGACAGGCGCGGGTTGGACAGGGTGAAATCGTCCAGGGCGATGATGACTACATCGGAATCTTCCGCCGCGCTCCGCGGCGGCAACAGACGCACACGCGCCTTCAACATCAAGTCGTAGCCGCCGATCGACAGCGAGGCGCCAAAATATGTCGAAGACAGCAGAAGCGAAAAAAGGCTTATCAGAAAAACGGCGGCCACGGTCAGAGGCGCCCGCCCCCGGTCGACCTTTTTCAGGCGATCACAGAAGTTCGGCGCTCCTTTCCGGCGGGCTTCTTTCATGATCGTGCGCTTGTCTCCTGAAAAAATTCCCAAGGCCGGCGGCAAATAAATATTGCGCCGGCCTTGAAATTAAGCGCTTTTACGCGCTTGCCGCTAAACGACGCTGATGCGTGAAAAGTCGGCTATATGTTCAAACACGCGGCTCACCCTGGTCAGCAGAGCGATGCGGGCGGTTTTGATCTCCGGGTTCGGATCGTCAACCAGAACGTCTTCGAAAAAACGATCCACCGGGCCGCGCAACGCGGCGATGGCTTCGATCAGGCCGCTGAAATCGCCGGCCGCGAGATAGTTTCCGGCCTGGCCTTCCAGTTTTTCCACGCTGGCCAGAAGGTTGTGTTCCGCCTCTTTCTCCAACTTCTCCCAGGCGTTGAATTCGTCTTTGGCTCCGAATTTTTTGATGATGTTGACTACGCGTTTAAAGACCTGGGCCAGGTCTTTAAAACCTTCCCTGGCTTTTAATTTTTCCAGGGCGCGCGCCCTTAAGGCCGCGGCCAGGGGCGAATCGTCGTAAAGGCTAAGCACCGCTTCGGCTCCGTCGCTGGAAACGCCCTGCCCGACCAGCAGGTTTTTCAGGCGCACTTTGATGAATTCCAGTATGGCCGGCCTTGATTCCCGGGCCGGCCGCTTAGCCCAGGGCTCCAGGGACGACAGGGCCTTGTCTACCAGCGGCTCCAAAGATAAATCCCAGCCGCGCTCAAGAAAAATGTTGATCACGCCTAGGGCCGAACGCCGCAGGGCAAAGGGGTCGGCCGCGCCGGAGGGAACTAGGCCCACGGCAAAACAGCCGGCGATCGTCTCCAGTTTGTCGGCCACGCTTAAAATGGCCCCGGCCAGGGAGGTCGGCAAGGGGCCGCCGGCCCGCACGGGCATGTAATGCTCCATAATGGCCTCGGCCACTTCTGGATCTTCGCCGTCGGCCAGCGCGTATTCGCGGCCCATGACGCCCTGCAGGCTGGGGAACTCTTTGACGACCCCGGCGACGAGATCGCACTTGCATAGATCGGCCGCCCGGCTGATGATTTCTTTATGCTGGGGCGCCAGCGTATCGGCCAAGTGGAGGGCCAGAACCTTGAACCGTTCCACTTTCTGCCGCGAGGAGCCGAGGAGATTGTGGAAGACCACGGTTTCAAGTTCCTCAATGCGGTCGGCCAACTTGATTTTTCGATCTTCGAGAAAGTAGAAGCGAGCGTCTTCCAGGCGGGCTCGCAATACTCTTTCATGCCCGCGGCGCACCACCTCCATGTCCCTGGCCCTGGTGTTGTTGATCGCGATGAAGTAAGGGGCCAAGCGGCCCTGGGAATCGGTCAGGGCGAAATATCGCTGATGTTCCTTCATGGCCGTGGTGGCCACGGCCAGAGGCAATTCAAGAAAATGCGAATCGAAGTGGCCGCAGATGGCCGCCGGCTCCTCCAGAAGGTTGGCCACTTCTTCGACCAGTTCCTCATCCT
>JAISRV010000020.1 GCA_031273445.1 Candidatus Adiutrix sp.
CCGAGGCCGTTTTTGACCCCCAGCATTTCCGCCGTCATCAGGGTGATGAAGGAAGAGCAGGAGCCGGTGAACAAACCGATGAAAATAAAAGGCATGGCGGCCGGAATGCCCACATGGAAGATCTGGTAGCGCCGGTTGGCGCCGAGCGTGCTTGACACCTCGAAAAAGGCGTTGAGCACATTCGCTATGCCGCTGGAAGTCATCACCGCGGTGGGGAACCACACCGACAGGGCGATGAGAAAAGCGCCGCCTAAAAACGTCGTGGGAAAGGCCACCAGCACAATCGGGATCCAGGCCGTGGGCGGGATGGGGCCGAGAATGCGAACCACCGGATTCACCCAGTAAGCCGCCCTTTTGCTGAAGCCGACCGCGATGCCGGTGACCAGGCCGGCCAGAGCCCCGGTCAAGAAGCCGGAAAACAACAGTTTCCCTGAGGCCCCCAGGCACTCGAACACCAGATAGGCCCGATCCATGATCAGAACGCCGAGAACGCGATCCGGGGCGGGGAAAAAAATGGGCGGCAAGAGGGCGAATTTTTTGGTGGCCAGGTTGAAAGCGTTCAGAGCCAGAAACACCGCCGTATGAAAGGCGGCCTTGTCGGCCAGCCGGGCGGCGAAGCCGGGTTTGAAACGGCCGATCACGGTCATGACCACAAAGGCGGCGGCCGCGGCGGCGAGCGAGTATAGAAAAAACGGCTGCTTGGCCGGAGGCTGCCTGGGGCTGTCGGGCAATAATAGTTCGAAAGCTGCGGCCAATGCGATCGCCGCAAAAACCATCCCTGTTCCGCGCTTCATGATCCGCCTCCTCACCGCGCGCCGATGAGGGCGCTTATGACGTCTTCCATGAGGACGAGCCCGCCGTCATACCCGGTGTAGCCGCGGCTGATGACCGCCCGGTTGGAAACCGGGAAGGAAAGGCTGAGATGGCCGGCCCCCAAGGCGGCGGCCAGGCCGCGGTCCAGGGAGCTGCCGACGACGAAGGCGGGCAGACGGCCGTTATGATATTTTTTCCAGTTCTCCGGCCGCCAGCCGTCGTCGTCTATGGCCGCGGCCGCGGCCGCTCCGTTGGGCTCGAACAGAACGCGGGCGGGTTCGGCCAGCCCCCGCGCCCGGCGTTTCTCCATCAGGCGCGTCCGCGCCTCTGGCTGAAGGTCGTCGGTCACGATCACCAACTCCGGCAGCCAGCCCATGTCGTCGGCCAGGAAGTCGGCCACGGCGAAGGCATAATTGGCGTCGCCGATCGTAATGGCGTAGCGCTGCGCCTCCATGTCGTTGTAGACGTCCAAGAGGGGTTCCAGCTGCCGGTAATGCCTTTCGCCTTCGCTCCGGACGATGGCGGCGATTTTTTCAGACCTCAGGCCCAGGGCGGCGCCGACCGTTTCCAGAAAGCGTTCCGAGGCGGCCGCCCCGAAGGGGGGCGGGGTAGTGATGAAATCGACGCCATGGCGCTCCTTGAACAACTCCGCCGCCTCCAGACCGTAAAGGTCCGACAAAACGATGTTGAGCCGCGCGCCGGCCGCGTTCTCAATGTCGCTGAAGGCGGCTTCCGGCCCGAAAAAGGCGTTGGTCTCGAAGCCTAGAAGCGCCAAAAGACCGGCCGTCCCCTTGAGATTGCCTTTCCAGAACACGTCCATCATCGGCGGCAAACCCCAGACGTTGACCAGGTTGGCCCGGCGGGGCGCGCCCGCCTTGACCACGTTTTTGAACAGCGCTTTCAGCACCTGTTCATAGCCGAAGTAGGAGGAGCCTTTGAAGCCGGCCGTCGAGGCGCTTATGACGGGCGCGCCGGCGCCGGCGAATTCTCTGACCACGCTTTCCACATCGTCTCCGATGACCTCCGGAACGCAGCCCGTAAGGACGAAATACAAATCGCCGTCCATTATCTCCAGGGTGTGGCGGATTTGTTCGTGCAGCCGGTCATGACCGCCGAAGACCACCTCGGTTTCCTGGAGGTTGGAGCCGGGCACGCTTAAACCGGCGCAGCGGTCGCCGACCGCAAGGCCGGCCGCGCCGTTTTGGGTCCAGGAAAAATTAGCGGCGCAACCTGGGCCGGAATGCATAATGGGGATAGTGCGGGGCAAGGCGCCGGCCGCGGCCAGCGCCCCGCCGAGGGCGCAAGTCCAGCGCGGCCTCTCTAGGGCTGAATGCGCGTCAAGTACGGCGCTCATATGGCTTCTCCCGATTTGGAGCGTATGAGTGAAAACGGCGGGGCGGCATACCAGCTTTCCTTATAGGGCAAACGGGCGAAGCGCCCGACGCGCCGGGTGAAGGCCGTATTTTTCAGTTTGCGGTACAGCCGCCGGGCCAGGTCGTAAACGCCGCGATAGCCCAGATAGCCGTAGGCGGTGTTGTAAATGACGTGCGTCGGTATCCCCAGGCGCGCGGCGGTGTTGTTGCCGTGCCAATGGCCGAGGAACAGATCAGGTTTGAGGCGTCTCAGCAGGTTGGCCTCCTCAAAAGGCTGGACGTTGGCCACGCTCCAGGTGAAGTCGCCGCCGGCGCGCAGCTTGTCCAATTCCACTTCGGCGAATTCGTCGTAATGGAACGACCTGATGCCCACAATTTCGAAGCCCAGTTCCCGCAAAAGCGAGGCAGTGGCCAGAGAGCGGTATTCGCCGGCCGACACGAACACGCGCTTGCCGCGGAACAGAGGGAGGAATTCTTCCAGAGCGGCTTTTAATTCTTTTTCCTCGGCCGCCGCCAACTTCGCCGCTTCCCCGGCCAGGCCGAAGCCGGCCCCCAGGTCCTGCAGCCATTGACTGGTGTTGGCCAGACCAACCGGCATGTGACGGATGACATAGGGCACGCCGTACTTCTCCTTGAGATGCGTCAGAAAGTAGTCGTCGTGGGTCGGGCAGGTGCTGATGGACAGAGCGGCGCGCGCCGCCTGGCGCAGGCTCTCCGGCCGCGCGAAGACCGGGAAAAAATTCGCCCGCAGCCCCAGTTCTCTGACCAGCCTTTCCAGTTCCAGCTCGTCCACCCGGCCCATTGAGGAGACGTTCATGATGTTCACGGTCTTGGCCTCGCGGGGGCCGATATCCGCCGGCTCAGGCAGGAGGTTGCGGCCGAGCGCGTGGTAGACCACGTCATAGGCGGTGGCCATGAATTTCGATTTGAAGCCTTCGCAATGCACCGGCAATATTTTCGCGTTCACTTCCGGCTGCACCTTGTCCGCGACCCCGTCGATATCGTCGCCGATGATCGCCGGCAGACAGCCGGCCACGACGAAAATGACCAACGGCGCGTAATTCGCGTCGACTTCCCGTATGGCCGCGGCCAGCTTTTCTTCGCCGCCGGAGATGACGTCCACCTCGTTTAAAGCCGTCGACAGCCACAGGGCGTCGGCGGCTTTGCCCCGTCGGGCGGCGTGGCCGGAGCGGACGTTGGCGTTAGTGCCGTGCGCGCAGGAGCCGCAACCCACCGCGCCGTGCATGAGCACCGCGGTCTCGGGCAAACTGCACATCATGCCCATGGCCGGCAGCAACGGGCAGATGGAACCCTGGGTGAAGCCGCGGTCGGCGTCGGCCATCAGGGCGCAGGCGCCGCCGGGCTTTTTGGCGCCGCACACGGAGCCGCCGTAGGCCAGGCAGGTGGAAGGGTGGCG
>JAISRV010000213.1 GCA_031273445.1 Candidatus Adiutrix sp.
CGCCGCCGATGGCCACCACCGTGGCCTGACACGAGCCGGAAACCGCGCCGAAGACGGTGCAGGCCGCAACCGCCGTTATGGCCAGGCCGCCCCGGATGTGGCCGAAGAAGGTCAGCACCAGGTCGGTCAACCGCCTGGCGGCCTGGCCGCTGGAGATGATGTCGGCCGCGAAGATGAACATGGGCGCCGCCACCAGCGACAGCGGCTTGACCCCGGCCAGCATCTGCTGCGTCAGGTTCATCGGGTCCATTTTGGGAAAATAGACCATGACGCCGGCCAAGAACAGGCCGACGGGCATCACTATCCAGACATACTGCACCGGCCACTGAAGGATGGGGCTGACCCGGTTGAGCGAGGCGATCTTCACGACGTAGCGGAGCGAGAGATAAGCCACATAAAAAAGGACCACGGCCGTGCCCAGGGAGACGACGACGGCCAGTATTTTTTGCGCCCGGCCCTTCAATAAATCGTTGAGCATGGACATGCGGATGTGCATGCCCATCCTGGCGGCGTAGCTGGTCCCGAGAAAAGTGATGAAAAACATGAGGAACTGGCTCAATTCCTCGGTGGAGGCAAGGCTGCTGTTGAAAAGACGCAGAGCGACGTTGCCGATGAGGATGGCGGCCAGAAGAAGGACGCTTACGGCGATGGACTTTTCTTCTATATGATAGACGACGCGGTCGACGACATGCAATGCCGTTCCAAGGGGCGATTTATTCTCGTCCAAGGGCTCCTCCTTTCAGAAGTCACAATACTTCCGTCGCCGCGGCCCGGCGGCGTTTAGCCGCCGGGCCGATAGGCCGTCTCAATCGACGGCCGGCAGCCGCAAATCGGCCGGGCCGTGGGCGGAGAGCTTAAGCTCGGGGGCGCGGCGCTCCACGATTTCGCGCAGAATCGAGCCAAGTTTGACTTTCATGCGCACCATGTCGTCATGACTGCTCGCGGCGATCCAGGGTTTGTAGATGTCGGCCTCCGAGGTGCCCGGTTCTATCTTGAAGTAGACCGGGGAAGCGATGCGCGCTATTTCCGGCGCGTCGTAGGCGCGGAACATGCCGCCGAAAGCGTCGACGATGATCATATAGACGTCCAGCGGCATGTTCACGGCGGCCCGGATGGAGCCCAGGATGGGCAGCGACACGTCGGAAATGGGGTTCAAGGTGTCGGCGCCCAGTTCCTCAAGGAATTTGGCCCCGACCGGGCTGCACTGACCGCCGAAAACCGACCATTTGAAAATGGTCTCTTTGGGAATGAAGCCTTCGGCCCGCATCTGGCCGGCCAGCTTCAAACAGCCTTCGTCCAGAACCAGAAAGCCGCGCAGGCCCGCTTCCAGACAACGCATCATATCTTCGAACCAATAGGCGACGCTGTCGCTGCCGCGATGGCGGGCGCCCTGGGGCTGGCCTTCGGGGTAGCCCAATTCCTTGGAGCCGACGTCCCAGCTTTTGCGATGGCCGATGACCATGACCAGCTCCACCCGCTCGTCATGGGCATGTCTGGCCAGTTTCTTCAAATCGTCGAAGCTCATGTAGGTGGAGCCGCCGACGGTGCAGATGGCCCTGTGAACGGGCAGCTTGTATTTTTTGGCTTCGTCCATCATGGCCGCGAAATTGGAATAGTGCTCGATGCCGGCTATTTCCATGCGGTAATGGGCGCCGTCGGGGAAAGACTTTTTGGAGGTCGGCAAATCCCAGGCGTCGCGGCCGGGAATGCCGTTTTTTTCCATAAACTGCTGAATTTCTGAGAGGCGTCTGGCTTTGAACATGCGGGCATGCTCCTTTCGCTGTTCGTTTAATTCAAGAACGCGGCCCGGCTGGTCAAGCCGGCGCTCTTATGTTCTGTATATGTGACGCGCGTTCTATATATGCTTATTCTATTTCAAACATCTCCGCCCTGTCAAGTATTTTTTTAGCTCGCATTATTTTTTTATGCCGCCAAAACCTCTTGATAAATAAAGAAATTTTTTTAACTAATCTCTTTATAGGCTACATATGATCTCATACAGAATAAAAAAATGCCGGGCGGAGGCGAAGAATTTAAATAACAAATATAATGGATATAAAATAAGCAGTGTTGCTGAAACAGACGTTTTGAGGCGCTGAATATTTCAAATACGCCGTTTGCCCAGGCCTTATGTGCGGAAATTCCATCATATTCCCTGAAACAAATAAGGATCACCCGCCGAAACGGGTGTCCTTTTTGGGAAACCGCTGAGTTTCGTCCGATTTGCGGGCGGCTTCAGTTTTTGATTATCCGTCCGTCGTGCATAACGAACGGGGCCGGGGCATACATGACGGACAGGTCGGCCAAAGGGTCTCGGCCAACAGCGATGAGATCGGCGATTTTGCCGGGGGTCACCGAACCCAGACGGTCGTCGAGACAGAGAATTTCGGCGCTGTGCCGAGTGGCCTGCAGCAAAAGGTCCATCGGTTTCATGCGCAAAAGGTCGTGACGCCAGCGGAACTCATTATAATTGAGGCCGTGGTGGTTGCAGCTTGTGCCCAGATCGGCGCCGAAACCGATTTTCAGCCCCGCCTGATAAGCCCGACTGATGGAGTGCAGCAAAGTTTCAATGATTTCCTGGCTCTTGGCCTTCATCGACAAGGCGGCCCGACCCTGGGCGTCGGTGTCGAACAGAGCCTTGGCCGCGCTCAGGGTGGGGACAATGAAGCTACGTCCTTCTTTCAGCAGTTCCAGACATTCGTCGTCCAGAATGGAACTATGCTCAATGGTTCGGACTCTGGCCTTCAGCGCGTGCTTAATGCCGATAGTTCCGTGGGCATGGGCGGCCACCTGGCGGCCGAGCTTATCGGCTTCTTCCACCATGACCCGAACCTCATCGAAGTTGAAGGTCGGCGCGCCGGGCAGGCTACCGACATGGCCGATGGCCCCGGTGCCCATATATTTAATGAAGTCGGCCCCGGCGGCCAACTGTTCCCGGGCGGCCTTGCGCACTTCATCCACCCCGTCGGCCACGCGGTACTGATCGGGAATTTCCTCATTGCCTCTGGCCGTGGGGGTCAGAACCCGGCCGCAGACCAGAAGGCGCGGACCGGGAACATATCCCTCATTGATGGCCTCACGCAGAGCGATGTCGGCGTGGTTGCGAGCTCCGCAGTCGCGGACGGTGGTGAATCCGGCCTCCTGTGTCCGGCGGGCGAAACAGGCCGATTTCAGTGCCCGATAGGCTTCGGAAAACTGGTTTTCCTCATGATAATCAATGCCGGCATTGTCCAGGTGGGTGTGGAGGTCAAAAAGCCCGGGCAGCACATAGCGCCCTTCCATAGGCACTATCGTCGCGTCCCGGCCGGGGTTGACCTGCTTGTCGACGGCCTTGATGCGGTCAGCCTCTATCAGGATATCGGCTTCTTCGCCCGCCCACGGCTCGGTCAGCGGTTGAAGAAGACGGCAATCTTTCAACAAAATCATAAGGCATCTCCTGACGGAGCGGCTGGCCGGTCAGTGGGCGGCCGCTTTTTCGCCGATTTCGTAGTGATCGGCTGGCGTCAAAAAGGCCCGGGATTCTCCCCGGCGGCGAAAGGAAAAAAATTTTCGATAAACCAGTGTGACGCTGGAATATTCCAGCCGAGGAAAGACCAGGCGTCGGCGGTAGACGCATTTCAAGACCGTGTCCCGGGCGTATTCCCGGGCCAGGTCCTGATCGAAGTCCGGCGCCAGCACCCGTTCGTCTCCGGGCCGCACCGGCTCGGTGGTCAGAAGTCCTTGGATCATGATCGGAATGCCGCTGTAGGCGTCGACGATGACCGCGCATTTGGCGCTTTCCGGCCGGCGGTCGAGGCTGTATTCAGCCTCGACCACATAATAGGGCTTGTAGAATATCTCGACCTCGACAATTTCCGGAGCCCGGAAAAATAGCCAGCGGCGGCCCCGGTTCAGTTCGGCCTTGACGACTTCCAAATCTTTCAGCGGCGTAATCACCTCAATGGTCATAAAGCGCCTCGGCGGAGATCCCGGAAGCCGTTTTTAAGGCCGTCGGGAAAGCGGAATTTCAGAATTTTTTCATCAACTCTTCCTTGGAAACGTCGATGGACCTCAGAAAAGCTATCTTCTCCTCCGGCGGAGGCGGAGTGAGTCTGGAAACGACGATCAGTAAAGTCAAGGAAACCAGCGAACCCACAAACTCGGGATGAATGGCGCCCAGCAGGCCGCCGACCCGGCCGTAAAGAAACAGCGAGGATATCACCGCCGAAGTCCCGCCTAAAACCAGGGCCGACAAAGCCCCTTGGGCGTTGACCCGGTAATTGAACAGGCCGATGAGAACCGGGAAGAAAACGCCGGCGGAATAGATCAGGGTGGAGAAGACCACGATGTCGATGACCCGCTGAAAGAAGAAGGAACATATAAGGGAAATGACGGCGATAACCACGGTGGAAATCCTGGCCACGACCAGCATGGTTTTCTCTGAAGCGTCCGGCCGAAGCATACGCTTATAAATATCGACGCTGAAGAGGGTGGCCGCCGAATTGAGGTTGGAGGAACTGGTGGACATGGTGGCGGCCAGCACTGCGGCCATCAAAATGCCCTTGAGCCCGACAGGCATGGCGTCGCGCACCATGACCGGGAAGGCCAGGTCGGCTTTTTCCAGCCCGGGGAAGAGGGCGGCGGTTGAAATGGCCGCCACGGCGATGATGGCTCCGTAGACGAGGTAGCTGACGCCGGTGAAAACATAGGCGAACTTGGCGGTGGCTTCATCCTTGGCCGCGAAAATACGCTGGATGAAAGCCTGATGGGTCCCGTACATGAAAAAGGCCAGGGCCACCCAGGCCAAGGGCTCCATCCAGCCGAGAGCCTTGAAATCCCAAAAAGTTTCCGGCAGCGAAGCGGCTATGCCTTCAAAACTTCCGGCCATGAAGAAGACTACGGGCGCGGCTATGGCCACCCCGAAAACCAGGATCAGATACTGGGCCACATCGGTCCAGATGACGGCCAAGAGGCCGCCGGCCGCCGTATAGGAGACGAAGCACAGGGTGGAAATGATGACCGCAAGAGTCTGGTTCATGCCGGTGAGAGTGGAAATCATCAGACCGGCCACCATGGTCTGGGCGGAGATGGAAACGGTCAATCCCAACAGATGCAGAATAGCCGCCGCCTTGCGGGCGGCGCCGCTGTAGCGGCGCTCAAGGTATTCGGGAATGGTGGTCAGAGCCAGACGCCGCAAAGGCCCGGCGAAGGTCAGGCCTAAAATGAACCAGGCCGGGGCGGCCGACCAGTTCCAGTAAACCCCGGCGACGCCCACCGAGTAAACCAGCCCCGAAGCCCCGATGATGCCAGAGCCTCCGAAATCGGTGGCCGCCGTGCTCAAGGCGGTGGGCAACTTACCGAGGCTGCGCCCGGCCAGGAGAAAGTCGTCGTCGCTGTGGATTTTTTTGGCGGCCCAACGACCGATGCCCAGAACGCCGATGAAATAGGCCGCAATGATCAGCCAGTCAATAATGCTTACCGTGGACACAAAAACACCTTCCTTACTGCGTTTGGCGATTAAAAGTCCATTCGCCGACCTCCAAACTAAAAAGAAATGAAGCGTCTGGCTTTGAAGATGCGGGCATGCTCCTTTCGCTGTTCGTTTAATTCAAAAACGCAACCCGGCCGATCAGGCCGGCGTTTTTATATTCTGTATATGTGACGCACGTTCTATATATGCTTATTCTATTTCAAACATCTCCACCTTGTCAAGTATTTTTTCGGATCATATTATTTTTTTTATGTCGCCAAAACGCCTTGATAAATAAAGAGAAAAAATGAACCAATCTCTTTATAGCCTACATATGATCTCATACAGAATAAAAAAATATCGGGTGGAGGCGAAGAATTTAAATAACAAATATAATGGATATAAAATAAGCAGTGTTGCTGAAACCACACGTGTCCAAAATAAATTTTGGGAGTCGTTGAAAAGCCTTTGGATATATGGTCCATACGAGATTTTGTCTTTATGATGGCATGTTTTGAAAAAATTCAAAATTTAAAAAATTAAAC
>JAISRV010000278.1 GCA_031273445.1 Candidatus Adiutrix sp.
AAAGATCATCGCCCTGATCTGAAACAGGTGGTGGTTGGCATGATCCTGGACAATGAAGGCTATCCCTTGTGCGCTGAAATATGGCCTGGCGACACCGCTGATGTTTCAACTCTGTTGCCGGTGGCCGAGCGCTTGAAGAAGCGTTTCCAGATCGGCAATATCTGTATCGTCGCCGACCTGGGTATGGTAAGCCGCGAAACAAGAAACAAACTTGTGGAGATGAATTGGCGATATCTTCTTGGGGCCAAAATGCGTCGAGAAAATGAAGTGCGGGATCATGTTTTGGCTGACGACAAGCCTTTTTTAGAAATCAGCGGCGAACGTCAAAAAAGTAAAGACCCTTCACCGTTGAAAGTGAAAGATGTGTTTGTTGAAGGCCGCCGCTATGTAGTTTGCAAAAACGAAGAAGAGGCCCGTAAAGATCGCCATGACCGCGAAGCCATAGTGGAATCGCTGAGTAAAGCTTTGAAACGCGGCGACAAGAGCCTGGTTGGCAACAGGGGATATCGTCGATATTTGAAAGGGGCAAAAGACAGCTTCTCCATAGATCAAAGCAGGGTTGAAGAAGATGAACGCTATGACGGCAAATGGGTGTTGACGACGAATCTTGATTTGTCGGCATCGGAAGTGGCGTTGAAATATAAACAGTTGCTGATGGTCGAATCAATTTTCAGAGCGACGAAAACGCTTCTGGAAACGCGGCCTGTATATCACAAATGCGACGAGACGATCAGAGGGCATATCTGGTGCAGTTTTTTGGCTCTGCTATTGCGTAAAGAATTGCAGGACTCCCTGGAAACGGCGCGAAAGGAAAACGAAGAACGCCTGCAATGGGCCGAGATACTGGATGATTTGGAAATGCTGACGGAGTCTGAAATCGAAGTGGGAGACAAGCGGTATGTATTGCGATCAGAATCAAAACCAGGGGCAGTTAAAGCCTTCGCCGCTTGCGGGCTGAGACTGCCGCCGCAAATGAGGCGACTGTAAAGTCGTACAATTTTAAAACCAGCGCTCAATTAACGGCAACGCCTGAAAAAACGTGCCGTTACGCCTTTTTTCTTGCTTAAATTTAATGTGATTACAAGTAGTTGTAAAAAGCAATCATCGAAGATGAGTCAAATATAATGTAAGCGCCTACCTATTGTCAAGCCCCTTGTGATTATTATGACGCTGTGGTTTGTTATGGGAAGTCAGGGCCGGATATAAATAAAAATTTGAAGAATAATAAAAAAAGCCCCCTGCGGGGCGTATGGGGTGTAGATTAAAAAAAGTTGCATTTAAAAAAACCCTTGATATACTCTTAACAGACTGCAAAATGTAGTCTGGAAGGAGAGATCGAGAAGATGACCGACAAACAGCCAGAGACCCAGAGCCGCATTGACCCAGAGAAGCTGGAAAAGCTGATGAATAAGGTTGCCGAGCTTGCCGAGGCCTTCGGCAACAACCTGAATATTGATCATATCACTGAAATCCTGGACATAGTATGCGCTTCGGATGACTATTTTCTCAAGGGAACCTCCCATAGCGACGATTTTTTATCCTTCGCCGATTTAGAGCAGTTACTATTGGAAGAAGGCAGGCGCATACATGACGCGAATCTCAAGAGCCTCTTTCAAGGAATGAGAAGAATGGCAGCTGAAGAAAGTATAATAGCTCAAAAAAAAACACCCTCAGGCAGGAAGGAGTGAGGGTCAAGAAATGGCGTTATTACAGGAATTCCATAGTAAGCCTGGTCGGTAGAATTCCTTATGAAAGGGCTGCCTTGAGGGCTTCGACCCCAAAGGAGGCCCAAAGACTGGAAGTCCTCGGATACAAAGGCTATGTTTACCCGATTGACGAAATGCTCGGAGTGGCGCGCCTGCCATTCAGCATGACCCTGGGAGCCATGCTCAAAGTGGCCAAGGAGGCATGTAGGGCCGAGTCCTACGAGGATGCCCAGGAACGCCTGACGGAAGTAGGGATCGTCATCAACGACGACACTATCCGGGCAGTGACCAATACTGTCGGGGAACTGGTCCTGGCGAACGAAAAGAAAGCCGCCGATGAAGCTTTTTCAGCATTTAACACGGGGCGCTGGAGCTTCCCGGAGAAGCAAAAGCCCCATATATTATATTTTGAAGTTGACGGGGCCATGGTGCATATCCGAAAGAAGAAAGAGAGAGAAGGAGATTCAGAGGTTAACAAATCAAAGGATGATGGTATTCCCAAAGACTCCAGGAGGCTGAATCCTGAAAAGTCTGAAAAGAAATCAGCCTGGAAGGAAAATAAACTCGGCATGGCTTTTTCCACTGACAATCTCCTTTGGTGGACCGACAAACATGGCGTGAAGCAACACAGGATACTAAAAAGAGACTATATATCATACATAGGCGAAGTAAATGAGTTCAGTAAATTAATGCTGTCCCTGGCTCTTCGAAATGGCTATGGCTCATATGGGGAAACTGTAATAATAAGTGATGGGGCGACATGGATCAGGGAGATGAAGAACGAATTTTTTCCTGATGCCCAGCAGATACTGGATTACTGGCATTTGTGCGAGAATGTGTCAAATTTCGCCAAGGCCGTGTTCGCCATGGATGAGACGAAGTACAAGCCATGGACCGATGAAATCTGCGCTCTTTTGAAGAATAGCCGAACCGGGGAGGCGCTGGGAAAGATCAAAGGTCTCAGCAAGCGTCAATTATCAAAAAGCAGCCAGAATCTCGCTCAGTACATAGAGAACAATATTGATAATATTGATTATGCGACATACCTGGCCAAAGGATATTTCATCGGCAGCGGCGCCATAGAGAGTTCCAACAGGACTGTGGTTCAGGGACGAGTAAAACTGCCTGGGATGAGGTGGAATATGGAGTCGGCGCTGAACGTAATCACCTTGATGGCGAAATTGAAGAGTAATCGCTGGGAGCAGGACGTTGTCAATGCTGTACATCGGCACTATGAGCTACAGCATGGCAGACGTTGCTCATTTCCACAATGACCACCAGAAAAGTAATAACCTTTTTTCATCTACACCCGGGCGTATGATGCGCCTTGACTTATATCTGGAACACCTCTAAACTTATAATTATTACTGTGAGGCGCCCAATGCCTGACTTAAACAATTATATAACAATACCATACAGCGACGATGTTTTGGTCAGCGCCGGGCTGTCGGCCTCCGAACTGGCCGCGACAGCTCGTATGGCCGTGGCCGCCAAGCTGTTCGGCGAGGGCCGGCTCAGTATGGGCCAAGCCGCTAAACTGTGTGGCTTGGGCAAGGTTGAGTTCATGGAGCAACTCAGCCGGGAAGGCTATTCCGTCGTCAACCTGCAAGCTGATGACGCCGGTGACGAATTGCGCCTTCGCTCATGGCTGACGCCCGCATTGTCGTCGATGCCGGGCCGCTGATTCTGCATTTTTTGCTCCCAGGAAGCGAACTCCTTTTTAAGCTCCACGCTGTCTATGGCGTGAGGTTCGCTGTGGTATTCTTCCCAAAACCACAAACCACTAAGGTAAAACGCAAGCGAAATTCGTCAATCGAGAACCGCTGGCGCTTAACCAGGCTTTATGACGTTTCTTCAGCCGGAATCGCCGGAGCGGAAATTTCGGACGGATTCAAGCTGCCGGTTCGATAGCCGGCCAGGTCAAGAACGACCCGGCGATAGCCCAGCCCGGTCAACGTTCGCAGAATCAGCCCGCGCTGCGGCTGGGCGGCGAGGAAGTCGATGGCTTCCGCCTCCGCCTCAATGCGGGCGGTATCGTCATAGTGCCGCAAACGCACCTGCCTGACGCCCAGGCCGCGCAGGAAGGCTTCCGCCTTCTCCACCCGCCCAAGCGCCTCCTCGGTCAAGGGGGAGCCATACGGGAAACGGCTGGCCAGGCAGGCCGCGGCGGGGATATCCGCGGTCGGCAGGTTCAGTTCCGCCGACCAGCGCCGAATCATGGCCTTGGTCAGGCCCGCCTCCCGCAGGGGCGCGCGCAGGCCGAGCTCCCGCATGGCGCGGCTGCCCGGGCGATAATCATTGGCGTCGTCCGCGTTTTCGCCGTCCAGCACGACGCCGTAGCCTTTTTCGGCGGCCAACTCGACCAGGCGGCCCATGCCGAAACGTCGGCAGTGATAACAGCGGTCCAGGGGGTTGGAGCGTATGTTTTCAACCGACAGGGAATCGACGAAAACCTCATAATGCGGAAGCCCCAGTTGACGGGCCACGGTTCGCGCCCTTTCCGTTTCCTCGGCCGCATACATGGGCCCCACTAAAGTGGCCGCGCCGCCGCCCCGCGCCGCCGCGCGGGCGGCGACCAGGGCGCTGTCCACCCCGCCGGACAAGGCCACCAGAGGGCGCGCCAAGACGCCGATGATCTCATCCACACGTTTGCGGGCCGCCGCTTCAGCCAGACCCATGTTTTCCCCGGTCATATGCCTCTCCCCAGAGTGTTCTCAGGTTATGAAAAGAATTATTGACTCGCCGAATAAACATATCAAGCGTGATTTCGTCAAAGCCCGAAATCATAACGCTTTTGCCGCCTAGCGTCCTGTGCGGTTAGTTCCTTCTAACCGCACAGTCCGCTAGGCCTTGCGATATTCAATAGTCGAGTCTATATGACTCAGGGCCGCCGGAAGCGGCGATTCCGCCGTAATGCGTTCAAAAAATCGCGGAGAATCGCCGCGCTCGCCCCAAAGAATGCTTTCGCCCACTCCGGCGACCCGCGCGGCCAGACAGCCGCGGCAATGGGCCGCATTTTCCTCCAAACACGGTTTCCCGGCGTAAAGCTGATAGTTTTTACGATAGGCCAGGTCGGTGACGTTGGGCATGATCACGTTGGCTCCGGCCAGTAGGCCGAGTTCGCGCCCGTTGTCGGCCAGGGCCTGGAGAGCGGTCGCGGCCGCGATGTTCACGTTGTGCAGATACAGCCTGGCCGCGGCCACCATTTTAAGGCCGACGGCCAGCTGGCGCGACGACAGCTCCGGGGTCACCGCCAGACCAGCGCCCAGCGGCGTATCGGGGTGAGGGATATACGGGCCCATGCCGATCATGTCAATGTCCAGATCCCGGAAGAAAATGAGGTCGTCCGCCAGGTCGCCGTGCGACTGGCCGGGCAGTCCGGACATGACGCCGCTGCCGACCTGGTAGCCCAGTTCGCGGAGATATTGGAGGCATTCATAGCGCCTCTTAAAACTGTGGTCGGCCGGATGGAGACGGCGATAAAGCTCCGGAGACGATGTTTCGATGCGCAGAAGGTAGCGGTGGGCGCCGGCCTGGCGCCAATAGGCGAACACCTCCTTTTCCTGTTCGCCCAGAGAAAGGGTCACCCCCATCTCCCCATTGGAAAACTCAGCTATTTTCTTCAGAACCTTGGCTATAATTTCAGTATGCTCATCAGACTCGATCTCGCCGGACTGGATGACCACGGAGCCGTAATTTTCCCGATAGGCCCATTCGGCCATGCGGATCACCTCAGCCGCTCCCAGGTGGTAACGTTCCGTATTTTTGTTGCTGCGGCGTATGCCGCAGTAAAGGCAGTCTTTGGCGCAGATGTTGCCCATTTCGATAAGACCGCGCAGGCTGACCTGCCGGCCCAGGCGTTTTGTTTTCACCGCATAGGCGGCCTCATGCAGCCTGGCCAGGTCCGCCTGATCCTCCAAAGCCAGAAGATAGATCAGTTCGTCGCGACTCAGGTTGCACCGCTTCATCTGCGCTTTGTTCAATATATTCGATAGATTCATCTCGCTTCTCCTGTAGCTGGCGGTTTAATTCGCGGCGCTGATTATGCCGCCGCCAAGCAGCATGTCATCGTGGTAAAGCACCGCCGACTGTCCCGGCGCCGCCGCGAAAATACCTTCCGGAAAATCAACCTCAAACGCGCCGTCGCCTTTAGGCCTCGCCCGGCAGGGAACGGCCCGGCCGGAGGAGCGCACTTTCAGCATAGCGGCAAAGGCCTCTTGCGGCTCTGGAATGGAAACCCAGTTCGCGTCCTCCGCCGTAAGGCGGCGCACAATCGCCGTCTCCGCGCCGCCTACCACCACTTCGTTTCTGTCGGCGTTTATTTGTTTCACATACAACGGGGCCGAATATGAAATTCCCAGACCGGCCCTTTGCCCGACCGTGAAATTCCAGTAGCCTTCATGCCGACCCAGGGCGCGCCCGGAGACATGGACGATCGAACCGGAGCGCGCTTCCCGCCCTAAAAGCTCCCGGTAGTCTCCGGCATAAAAATCCTGACTGTCGGGCTTATCGCGCACCGGCAGGGAAAAATCTCCGGCGATTTTCCGAACTTCAGGCTTGCTGTAGCCGCCCAGCGGCGTCCAGACCCGCGCCAACTGCTTTTGCCGCAGACGGTACAGAAAGTAGGATTGATCCTTGGCCGCCTCCCGGCCGGAGAACATCCGCACCCGGTCGCTTCCGTGTTCCAGGCGCACATAATGGCCGGTGGCGAATATATCGAAGTCGAGCCCCGCCTTTTCGGCCAATTGCGGCAGAAGGCCGAACTTGATCAGGTTGTTGCAGCGGACGCAGGGGTTGGGCGTTTTGCCGACCAGATATTGACTCCGAAAATGCTCCAAAACCAATCGTTCGTATTCTTCGGCGCAATCAATGACCATATGCTGAAGGCCGAGCAGACGGCAGACTTCGCCGGCGGCGGCGATATCCTCCTTTTCCCCCGCGCCGAAGCAGGCGTCCTTGTCGCCGCCCTGATACCGGCCTTCCCGCCAGATGCTCATGGTGACGCCGATGACCCGGTGGCCCTGACTTTTCATGAGCGCGGCGACCACGGCGGAATCGACGCCGCCGCTTAAAGCGACCAGAATATTCATGTTTCGTCTCCATGTTCGCCAGGCGCTTTTTCAAAGGCTGGATTTCGGCGGCAAAATTTTTCGCCTCAAGTCATTTTATCAGAAACGCGCCAAAAGCAGAATTGAAAAAGCAGGCGCCGGGCTGGTCATAGGCCAGTCCGGCGCCTCTTTATTAAGTAAAAATACGAGAGCCGTTCGCCGGGCTCAGGGCGCGGCGACGGTGTCTGCCACGCCGGGCAAGGCGACGAAGCTGTTTTCCCTTAGGGCGCTGACGTCAATGTCCGCCGCCAGAATCCCGATGGCCTGCAATTCCCGGGCGGTGATTCCAAAGGCGTCGTAGGCCCCTTTGACCGAGGGGATGTAATTGAAGGTCTTCAATACGGAAGCGTTGAACACCGGATCGCCCGGAACATAGTTCTTTTCCACCTGAATCTGGGTCACCTCATCTTGATGCCCCTGAATCCAGGCGCTGGCCTTTTGCATGGCCCGCGTATATTTGGCGGCCGCTTCCGGGTTTTTGGCGGCCAGATCGGCGCTGACATAGGCGGAGCAGCAGTATTGCGTATTATACGGCTCCGTCAGGGCCGAATCGGCCAGGATGTTCAAGCCGTATTGTTTGGCCGCCACTGAGGCCACCGGGTCGTTGGCGGCAATGGCGTCGATGGCGCCCCTCTCCAGGGCCAGGGGCAGTTCCGCGTTGGAGAAAACCAGGAATTCGACTTCCAGATTCTTGTCGCTGACCCCAATGCCGCCGGCGGCCAGGACGCGTCTGGCGAACATGACGGGGCTGCTGGCCAGGCTGGGCACGCCGATGCGTTTGCCTTTAAAATCGGCCACGGTCTTTATGGGCGAGTCGGCGGGAACCAACAGCTTGTCGCAGCCGGTGTGAAGCCCGGTGGTGATCTTGATCGGCAG
>JAISRV010000318.1 GCA_031273445.1 Candidatus Adiutrix sp.
TTTCTGGGCTCGGCCAAACAGGTCGACATCGTCTGCGACTTCATAAAACATTTTAAACGCGACGACGCCCTGGTGGTCGTGGACCCGGTCATGGCCGACCACGGCAAGCTCTATCCCACCATGCCCCCTGAAATGGTCGATGAGATGAAAAAGCTGGCTTCCATATCCAAGGTCATAACCCCGAACCTCACCGAAGCCGCTTTTATGCTGGGCCGGGAGACGCCGGAGACTATCGCCGAAGGGGAGGCCAAAGACTGGCTGAAGGCTCTTACGGACATGGGGCCGGAAATGGCCGTCATCACCAGCGCGCCTCTCGTCACCCGCCCGCATGCTTCGACCGTCATCGCCTACGACAGGATCGACGGCCGATTCTGGATAACCGAACGCCCCCATGTGCCGACCCAGTACCACGGCACCGGCGACATCTTTTCCAGCGTTCTCACCGGCAGCCTCATGCAGGGCGACAGCCTGCCCGTGGCCATGGATCGCAGCGCTCAGTTTGTGGCCACCGCCATCCGGGCCACCTTCGGCTATAGAGAAAAAGAGCTGGGGCACCATGAAGTTCTATTGGAAAAAGCTCTGGGCACCCTGACTGTCCCGGTTAAAAATACCTCTTACGCGCCGTTGGATTGACGACAGCCTGAACATGATAAATAAAGCCGCGGCCCCGGTTGCATTCGACCGGGGCGCCGTTTTTTAATTGTCGGCTTGAACCCCTTATGCCTTTAAAATCCGAAGTCTTCGTCATGGCCCATCGGGATAGCCTTGCGGTCGGATTTTTTACGTTCGCCGGAAGCGCGGGCAGGTTGCGCGCTCAGCGTCCCTCCCCGGCCATGGACGATAGCGGTCATATCTTCAACCGCGTTCATAAGGTTGCCGGCCTGGAGAGAAAGCCGGCTGGCCGCGTTGGCCGATTCTTCGGCCGAGGCCGCGTTGGACTGGGTGACCTTGTCCATCTGGCTCATGGCCGTGGTTATCTGGTTGATGCCTTGGGTTTGCTCCTTTGAGGCTTCGGCCACCTCGGAGACCAATTGGGCCACCTTGGTCGAATGCGCGGCCACGGTCTTGAAATTTTCAGAAGGCTGTTGACCAGGTCTGAGCCGGAATTGATGTTGGATATAGTGGCCGCGATCAGGTCGGAGGTGTTCTTGGCCGCATCGGCGCTGCGGATAGCCAGATTGCGGACCTCGTCGGCCACGACCGCGAAACCGGCCCCGGCCTCGCCGGCTCTGGCGGCCTCGACGGCTGCGTTCAGGGCCAGTAAATTGGTTTGGAAGGCTATCTCATCAATAGTCTTGATGATTTTACCTATCTCATTGCCAGAGACGGCGATCTTGTCCATGGCCTCAAATAGCGTCGTCATGGAATTTTCGGCTTTGGAGACGGCGTCAGTGGCCTGGCTCATCAGGGTATTGGCCTCCGCGGCATTGTCTGAGTTGCGTCTGGTCATTGAAGAGAGTTCTTCCAGGGCCGCGCTGGTCTCCTCCAATGAGGCGGCGCTCTCGGAGGCGCCCTCGGACAAAGTGTTGGAGGAAGAGGACAGGGCGGAGGAGGCGTTGTCCACCTCCTGCGCCCCCTCGGTCAGGACGACGATGATGTGGCCGACGGACGTCGTGATGCCGCGAGTTATAAAGAAGCCCAGAACCAGGCTGCAGATCAGGGCCGCTATTGTTCCGATCAACATGGTGAGAAGAGACCTGGTCACCAGGTCCATGGCGGCGGCGGCGAAGTCGTTGGTCAGGCCGGTCATGGTGTTCGAGAGGTTCTCCGCGGAGTTCAGGGCCGCTTCTCTGGCGGCGAAGCATTTGCTCTTGGCGTCGTTGGCTTTGACAAAAATGTCCCGGAAATTCGTGAGGTTAATAATGAGGTTCTGGTTCGCTTCGGCCACCTTGGCCAGCATATCCTGGTTGGCGGCCTGCCTGACTTCAGCCTGGAGCTGCTTGACCTCGGCCAGGGTTTTTGCGGCGATGTCGAGGGCCTTTTCGAATCTGGCCGGATCCTGGTAGTAGAGGCCCCTTAGAAGTTCGATGTACATATCAGTCGAGCCGCGCTGGATATTGGAGCCCCTCAGAACTCGGTCGGCGCGGATCGCCAGGTCGGAATAATCGCTGCTGTTAATGTCGTTGCGCAAGACCTCGAACTGGGTGTTCAGGAACGCGTCGATGCTTGCGGACATCTCGCTGTAATACTTCATGGTGCTGGAGCGATCCGTGACCATGGCCTGGTTGAGCGGCGGCAACGCCTGGGCGCTGCTCTGGAACAGGGCGTACTGTTCGTCAAGCCGGCGCATAAGGTCTATGACCCCGGCGTTGCCCGAAGCCAGCCCCTGTTGAAGCATGGTTTTGAATTTATTGAAGCTCTCGACGTTTTTGCCGTGAAATTCAGCCCCTTTCTTCCAGCTGTCTTCATTGGCGTTGTAGCCATATTCCACGATGTTGAGAGCTTCCAGCGAAAAATTATATTGCATGGCCGCCACCAGATCGTTGCCCGGCTGGATCTCGTCGCGGAGCATTTGCGTCTCCCTCTGGATGTTCATCATGGAAAACATGGCGACGAGGCTGATGGCGATGAAAATAACACAAACAGCGGCAAAGCCCAGCATTATTTTTTTTCCTAAGGTCATACTAAACTCCTCTGCTCCTGCGGCGAATTATTTATGTCGAGGCGCCGGCCTGACTAATGGTTCGGATCATCAACGCGACTTAATGGCTCAGGAAACAGGCTCAAGTCGGCCGCTGCTTCGAATGTTAGGTTAATTACTCTTTTTTCGATTTTCCGTCAAGGGCGCTGGCGGCGAGCCTGACTGCCTAACTATCGCCGTTTTCGTCAGGTTTTGTCAGAACCGCTTTAACTGTTTATAGTGCGGCGCTGACAGACCGTAAAGAGGGCTGAATAGTAAATTCGCGAAATCGGCTGTATTTTTAGAAAAGATAAAGTTGACTTCAATGGACGAGGCGCGCCCGGGTGGTCAAGACTCAGGCGGACGGGAGCATGACCGCGGCAGGGCGGCGCAATTCCTTTTGCGGTCGCCTCGAAACCAAAGGCGAGAGGAGCCCTGTCCGTATGAAAAAAGCGGCTACCCCCCGCGCCAGTTAAAACTGGAGAATAATAAGTGAAGCAGAGCCGCGTTATAGGCGGCCCCGGCGCCTTATAAGGAGTCTTAAATATGGCTAATCGTCAATCAGGTCTGTCTTCGTTTTTCTGACCATAGCCGTGCTTCAGTCGTCCAGAAAAGCGGCGGCGGCCGCTTCGTCCGAAAACAGTTTCAAAGAGCGGTCCAGATTCAGAATGCTAAAAACTCGGAGCAGCGAATCCTGTCTGGCCTGATCCAGAATGAAGGCGACGCGCCCGTCGTATTTTTTGCCGATTTGCCGTATTGTTTGCAGCTCCGAACCGGAGATGCTGGCGAGTTGCCGCATATCAAGGAGCAACCCCTTGAGGCCAGCTTTGAACAGGGCCTCCAGATAGGCTGGAAAGGCCGCTGTTTCAGAGGCTAGGCGGCCGTCTTCAATAATGACGGTTTTAATCGTCCCTTCAACATTTTCCTTGATTTCAACGCTCGTTTCCGCAGCCCGGGAACCGGCGGGATTTTCGTCTGGCGAAGCCTCCTGTTCCGCGGCGTCGTTCGCGTCAGAGTCGGCCATCTCGCCGACCCCGGCGACGCGTGAAGCATCCTCCAAACTGACTTCAGCTTCCGAGAGAGCCTGGTTCAGGGCGTCAAGCCAGTCAACCAGGTCGTCATCGCCGTTTTCCAGTCGTGTCAGCAGGGCTTCGACCGTGTCCAACACCTGCAGCAGCAGATCAATCATATTTGAAGGGCAGGGGCACTGTGTTTCCCGGAGCGTCTGAAGGAGACTTTCGGCATGGTGCATCAGTTTGTAGAGGTTCTGGAGGTCGAGAAACCCGCTGTTGCCTTTGATGGTATGCAGGGTGCCCATCAAGGCGTTTATGGCGGTCAGCGAACCGGGATTTTTCTCCAGATCCAGCAACTGAGCGCCGGCCGTGCCCAAATGATCTCGCGAATCATATATAAACTCGTTAAGAAGCTCGTTGCCCATGCTGAAAACCACGCTCGCCTTTTATATCGTCCGGATAATCTTAAGGCGAAAAAATCGCCTGATCTTTGTCTTTAAATAATAGCATATTTTTTTACGGCAAACAATCAACCCCAACAGCTAAAACATCATGATATAGATCTTGCTGTTGAACATCGCAATTACCGAAGGCGGTCTGAAGATCACAGCGCCGATTCCGCCGGACGCCCTTCGCTTTCCCACATTTGAAAACCAGGCTTGAAAACCGCGGGAGAAAGGCCTCGTTTCGCCATCATGGCGGCCAATTCTTCGGCCATGCGGCAAAAGGGGTCGCTGCAGTAAACGATTATCTTAGCTCCGGCGGGAAGGCCGTCAATCAGGAAAGGCAGTTTCTGCGCGGCTTCATTCAGCGGCAGACTGGAGGCGCCGGGAATGTGAGCCACACGGTAAAAAAGTTCGTCTCTGGCGTCCACCAAAACGGTTCGGGGGCTGGCCAGGGCCAGATCCAAGTCCTCCAGGCTGTTTATTTCGGCAAAGGCGGAGACAGGAGGCGCCCAGTTCCACCGCAGGGGATTTGGCCGCCAGTGGTTGACCGCAGCCGCGGTCAGAGTCGAAAAAAACAAAAAGACCGCCGCTCGGAGAAGGACGCCGGACAGGCCGTCGCCGGCCCGGTTTAACGCCGGCCAAAACGCTTTAGGCAACATGGCGAAACTCCGTATCAGGGTCCAAAACTGGCGCGCTCGGATGCCGAACAATATGACCGCCGGAGCCCTTGCCCATTATTTGGCGAAGCCGACGGCTCTGGTTTCGCGGATGACCGTGACTTTGATCTGGCCCGGATAGGCCATTTCTTTTTCCACCTTGCGGCAGATGTCTCCCACCAGCACCACGGCGGAATCATCGGATATTTCCTCGCTGTTGACGATGATGCGCACTTCACGCCCTGCCTGTATGGCATACGTCTTGGATATGCCGTTAAAGGAATTGGCGATGCGCTCAAGCTCGCCCAGCCTTTTGACGTAAGTCTCCATCATTTCCCGGCGGGCGCCGGGGCGAGCCCCGGAAAGAGTGTCGGCGGCCTGCACCAGAACGTCCAGAACGGTCTCCGGGGGAATATCTTCATGGTGAGCCATAATGGCGTGGATGACGGCCGGGGATTCGCCGTAGCGTTTAGCCAGATCGGCGCCGATCAGGCCATGCGGCCCCTCGACTTCATGATCGACGGCCTTGCCGATGTCGTGCAGAAGGCCGGCCCTCCTGGCCTGTTTGACGTTCTGGCCCAGTTCAGCGGCCATGATGCCGCAGAGGAAGGCCACCTCCAGAGAGTGCTGCAGAACGTTCTGGGCGTAACTGGTTCGATATCGGAGTTTACCAAGGGTTTTAATGAGCTCGGGGTGAATGCCGTGCACCCCGACGTCAAAAGTGGCCTGTTCTCCGGCCTCTTTAAGAGACTGTTCCATTTCCTCCGTGACCTTGGCGACAATCTCTTCAATACGGGCCGGATGAATGCGGCCGTCGGCAATAAGACGCTCCAAAGCCAGGCGGGCGATCTCGCGTCTCAAGGGCGAAAATCCGGACAGAATGACCGCTTCCGGGGTGTCGTCTATTATCAGGTCCACCCCGGTCGCGGCTTCAATGGCCCGAATGTTCCGCCCTTCACGGCCGATGATGCGGCCCTTCATTTCGTCGTTAGGCAGAGGCACCACGGAAATAGTATGCTCGGCCACATAATCGCCGGCATAGCGCTTAACCGCCAGAGCCAGAATTTCCTTGGCTTTTTTGTCGGCTATCTCCCGCGTCTCCATTTCGACCAGCCGAATGATCTTGCCTCCCTCGTGACGGGCTTCTTCCTCCATGTTCTTTAAAAGCATCTCTTTGGCCTCGGAGGCGCTCATAGAGGCGGCCTTCTCCAGGGCGGCCTCATGGGCTTCCATCAGCCGGGCCAATTCTTCAGAGCGAGCTTGGTTGCGCTTTTCCGACTTGACCAGATCGACCTCCTGCCTGGCCACGGAGGCTTCTCGCTGGGCAAGCTGCTCGGCTCGGCGTTCGTAGTGCTCTTCCTTCTGATTAAGGCGCTCTTCCTGTTTCTTCTGTTCGCGCTTTTTTTCCAGCAGCTCCTTGTCGCAGGCCGCTTTCATCTGGAAAATAATGTCCTGCCCCTGCAGGGCGGCTTCTTTTTTTATGTTCACCACATCGCGTTGGGCGTCCTCAATCATTTTCTGAGTAAGTTGTTTTATGTTTTCAAGCTTATCTTCAAAAGATTTCTTACGCCAGAGAAAACCGAGAGCCACGCCTAAAGCCAATACCCCAAGGCCGGAAGAAGCCCATATTATGTAATGAGTCATAGTTTTCAAGTCTCCGCGAACGCGTCTCGCGTTTAAGCCGGACGCGCCGCCATATGTTTATAAGGAAGTCAATCGCGGCCGGCTGACGACCGGCCTCTTCCTGTCGTCAATAGTTTAGGCCCGGCGGAAGCATGATGACGCGTCAGCCGGACGAGTGGAGCGCGGTTAATTCCGCCCCTCAAAGCAGGGCCGGGATTGACCTTTCGGAAATTTTAAGGAGCCAACCAAACAGTACGCTAGCGCCTTGCAACGCTTAATCGGGAGAAGAGTCGCCGATGACCGCGTCTATAAGCGCGGCCATTTTTTCCGAATCATTTTCGACTCTGGCTTTAAGATCGTTCAAGACGCGCTGGGCGTTATAGCGGCCCAGCGCCATCTGAAAAGCGACCTGTACGGGCCAGTCGAAATGCCCTGGCCCCAAACTGGGGTTGAGTTCGCGCAGACGCCTGGCCTCACGGTCTATATCGTCGGCCAGTTGTTCCGCCAACTGCGGTTTATCGCTTTTTATCTCGTAAATTTTGTCGAACATGCGCACGGCTACCAGTTTGGCGGCATTCCCAGACGGGGGAGCGGCGCCGGGCTGAGAGTCGGCCGCTGATTGATTTTTTTCTTCAGTCATGCAAAATCACCGTCATAAGCCGGCGACAAACCGGAGAGCCGGACGGAATCCGCGCGGGCGACGACGGAAGACCGCCAGACCGCGCGGTCAAAATGGTCCGGGCTCATGACGCCAGGAGGGCCTATTCCAGGCGAGCCAGAATCGCGTCCACCCTGGCCACAATGGCGTCGCGCTCGGTCTGCAGTTCATTAATAAGGCTTTCCGCGGCCTCCAGCTCTTTGGCCGCGGCGG